>JAAYJI010000166.1 GCA_012523015.1 Candidatus Hydrogenedentota bacterium | reverse complement strand
TCTTGGCCCAAGTACGTCCTGAAGATCTTATTAAGTTCGGGATGATCCCGGAATTTTCAGGTCGGCTTCCCGTCACAGCTACCTTGCATGATCTGTCGAACGAAGACCTCCAACGCATTTTGGTAGAACCTAAAAATGCATTGACACGTCAATATCAAAAGCTTTTCCAGATGGAAAAAGTCAAATTGGAATTCCAAAACGAAACTATCGCAGCTATTGCGGAAAAAGCTATTTCTCTGGATACAGGCGCAAGGGGACTGCGCGCCATTCTTGAGGAAGCGATGCTGGGATTGATGTTTGATATTCCAAGCCGCTCTGACGTGCGCGAAGTCATAATCACTCCGGGCATGATCCTAGAAAATGACGATCCTATTATCGTGTATGAACATGATAAACATAAGGAACGGATCGACAGTAATACCAATACTGCTTCCGCCTAAATTTTCATGCCAATTAGTATAACCCTCCCTCCATTCGGGCGTTGGGTAGTGCCGAAGGGGGCATGGTACGGTTCCACACAGGAATGTACTACCCACCGTATTGACGAATAGCAAAAGCTGCCGGGTGTTCGCAACACTTTCAGGCGAGAGGATTATTCAATTATGCCAGCACCAAAGAAAAAAACTTCGGACATCAAGTTAAAGTTACCCTTGGTTCCTTTGAAAGATACGGTTCTTTTCCCGAACATGGTGATACCGCTTTTTATCGGCCGACCGGCCTCTGTTGCCGCTGCTCAAAAAGCCTTTCACACAGACATACCTCTATTTTTGTGCACCCAAAAAGATCCTACCCTTGAGGAACCAACTGCGAAATCTTTATACCGTGTCGGCACTGTCGCAAAGATTGTCAATATTATGCGGCTCCCCGATGGCTCTATTAAGGTTGTAGTGGAAGGACTTTACCGAGGCAAGGTACATTCTTTTGAGCTGACCGATATGCCCTATATGGCGACAGTATCCCAGCCCGAAATTGAAGACCCCGACGATGAAGAATTAGTCGCGCTTATGCGGCTTGTACTCACCCAGTTCGAAGAGTATGTGAAACTCACCCAACGCATTGCCCCCGAGATATTTCTCACCATTCAAAATATGACGGATCCCAACCTCTTTGCTGATACGATCTGTGCCTTCTTGTTTGTGAATGTGGAAGAACGACAGAACCTACTGGGGTGTTTAAAGATCAAGGAGCGTCTTGAAAAAATGGCGATGCTCCTTTATCGGGAAATTGAACTCAACCAAATTGAACAACAGGTACGTAACCGAGTGCGCGAACAGCTGGAAAGAAGCCAGCGAGAACACTACTTACAGGAACAAGTGCGCATTATCCAACAAGAATTGGGTACACGCGACGACGGTGCAAATGAGTTTACCGAATTGCAGGAG
Organism: Candidatus Hydrogenedentota bacterium; assembly: GCA_012523015.1. NCBI lineage: Bacteria > Pseudomonadati > Candidatus Hydrogenedentota > Candidatus Hydrogenedentota bacterium. Next base: position 15,965 of record JAAYJI010000166.1, on the reverse strand, counting down.
ATGATCGAAAAGTCGCGCATGCCGAAGGCGGTGAAGGAGAAGGCGGAACGGGAATACCAACGCTATGAACGGCTGCCCCTGATGAGCCCTGAAAGTGCTGTCTTGCGCGGCTATCTCGAATGGCTCTGTGATGTACCTTGGTCAAAACGCACCAAAGATACCTTAGACATCAACAAAGCTAGCGAAGTACTTGATACCGATCATTTCGGACTTAAAAAAGTCAAAGAACGGATTTTGGAATTCCTTGCTGTTCGCAAACTCAATCCCCATGGCCGCGGCCCTATCCTCTGTTTGGTTGGCCCGCCCGGTGTGGGAAAAACTTCCCTCGGTCAATCCATTGCGAAAGCGATGAACCGCAAATTCGTGCGCGTATCCTTGGGCGGTGTGCGCGATGAGGCCGAAATACGCGGTCATCGCCGCACCTATGTAGGGGCCATGCCCGGACGAATCATTCAAAGCATGAAGGATGCCCGTGTAAAAAATCCCGTGTTTATGCTTGATGAAATTGATAAGATGAGTGTTGATTTTCGCGGCGATCCTTCCTCCGCGCTTCTTGAGGCCCTCGACCCTGAGCAAAACAATCATTTCAGTGATCATTTTCTTGAAGTGGGTTTCGATTTGTCGGAAGTCTTTTTCATCACAACTGCCAACAACGAATACAACATTCCCTTCCCACTCCAAGACCGCATGGAAATTGTTCGCTTGCCCGGCTATACGCACGAAGAAAAAATGAAGATTGCCCGTATCTTTTTGATTCCGCGCACCATCAAAGAGAGCGGTATTCAAAATGAAGATATCGATTTTACCGATGAAGGATTAAATACACTTATCCAACGCTACACCCGTGAAGCGGGCGTGCGCGAATTGGAACGTTCATTAGCCAGCGTCTGCCGTAAAGTAGCACGTAAAATCGTGGACAACAACGAAGACCGAGAAAAAGTAATCTGTGCAGATCAAATTCATAGATTGCTCGGACCTCCGCCTTATGGCGATACCCTTCGCGAAGTCGAATCTGATGTTGGCGTTGCCATCGGCATGGCATGGACCCCTACAGGCGGCGAAACGCTTCGAGTCGAAACCAGCACAATGCCGGGCAAAGGTGATCTGCTCCTTACCGGTCAATTAGGGGACGTGATGAAAGAATCGGCAAAGGCCGCCTTTTCTTATATTCGTGCCAACGCAGGCAAATGGAAGTTAGCCGAAGACTTTTATAAAAACATTGACATTCATGTCCACGTTCCCGAAGGCGCCATTCCTAAAGACGGACCTTCTGCCGGATTGGCCATGATCGTGTCTTTATTGTCCGCTGTAACGGGAATCCGGCCCCAATCCGCCACTGCCATGACCGGTGAAATTACCTTACGCGGAAAAATACTGCCTGTAGGCGGTGTGAAAGAGAAAGTCCTTGCCGCGCGGCGTGCCGGTATTACAACGGTTTTATTACCCCGTGAAAACGAAAAGGATTTCCCCGATCTACCCTCCGAGGTACTGGAAGACTTGCGTTTTGTTCTTATTGACACGGTGGAAGACGCCCTTGCCGTCATCTTTCCGGATCAAGGGAAAACGGACGCAAAAAAAACAAAGGCTGGAGTCAAAAAATCCCCGAAAAAATGAGGTGACTGAATGGTACGCCCGATTGAGGCTCGTTTCATATGCAGTGTTCTACAGGCTGATCAGTTTCCCAAAACAAATTTGCCGGAAATCGCTTTCATTGGTCGGTCTAATGTGGGCAAATCTAGTTTGCTCAATGCCTTGTTGGGCAGCAAAGGCCTGGCGAAAACCAGCGGCAAACCGGGTAAAACACAGACTATCAATTTCTTCGAAGTAGAGAAAAAACGTTACTTTGTTGATTTGCCGGGCTACGGTTATGCTCGTGTCGCAAAATCGGTCAAGGAAGAATGGGGCCGTCATATGATGGCGTATTTACAGGACAGAGTCTCGCTGCAGCTTATTGTCTTACTTTTAGATGGACGCCACGAACCCATGGATAATGACTTGCACATATTGGACTTACTCGAAGAAATCGAAAAGCCTACCCTCATCGTTACGACCAAAATTGACAAAGTGAAACGTGCACTGCGAAAAAAACAACAAGAGATCACCCGTCAAGCGCTGGGCTTAGATGAAGATGCTTTAATCATTGCTGCCTCCAGCGTGACCGGAGAAGGACTCCGGGATATTTGGGAAGTTATACGTGACCTCTAACCATTTCAATAAATAATAGAATCTTTTTTTTGACAAATGGGAACTTATAGGATATCATAAGAATATATAAGGTAGTGATTGTTACCTTTAACAAAGTGACTAGGAAGAATAAACGGAGACCTCAAAAATGAAACACCTCAAAAAAGTAAGTGCCCGTGTTCAATCTCCCCAAAAGGCTGCCATGGATACTACGTTAATCCTTTACATTGTAGGCTCAGTATTTACAGGATTAGGCTCTATTTTAATCGGTATCAGCAGTACCCTTGATCCTAAATTAGACATTTAATAGGTAATATCAAGCTTTATCCCTTCCCTCTCGGCACGCCCTTCGAAACGAAGTAGGCGTGCCGGGAACAATGACAAATTATCTAACGTCAGCTATTTTGTCACGCGCCTATTGTTTTACGGGCATACACAACAAGCAATGCCAATAACAGTATGGTTCCTACAGCAATGCAAATTCTTGCGCTCCACAGTACAGTGGGGCTGAATGCATTTTCCGTATTGACCGGGGGCATTTCATCAGCTGACGAGGATTGATCTGTTTTTGAAGAGCTTTGCTTCGCCTGAAGGGAAGCGGCCATTTCTCGGGCAGTTTCTGCCATCTCAACATCTTGCTCCTTAACCGCACGTACGCCGGAGCGGGTGCTGAGAAACTTGTAGCCGTGGCTTGTCCAAAGCTCTTCCAAACGTTTTTTCCGCATGGCAGGAATTTCATAGGAAACAACGGCATTACGCATCATGGTGCGATTTAAGGTGCCCGTATAAAAGGGATCATCAGGAACAAATTCAACGACTTGAGTCGCTTTGATTTCGTGTGTATGATCCATAACCCACGCCCCGTTGATACGTATCCCGGCATAAAAGTCCGGGCCGGAACCGAGCGTAACCTTAAAGGTGGGAACATCGGCCGGCACAGGTCCATTGAGCAGTGCCTCGGTCTGCATATATCCGGCAAGCAGCAACGCAGTGATAAGCATGGTCATGTTATTTCACCTTTGCTTTGCATAGAAGAAACGTTCTGAAAACAGTGTATGTGCTTTCCTATAACTTTACCAGAATCAAAGCATATCACATGACTTCAGTGCGATAAAATTGATCTACTGACTATTTTAGAGGTATGATTTCCATAAGGATGCAAAACTTTGGATGACAACGGTGTTTCCTATGTTGCAAGGTCAGGAATCTTATCGCTGACGCGCGTGTTGTTTCTGCAACAGGACTCCATACCGTAATGCTCTATTCAAGCAATAAAAAGGAACCAATAATCATGGCAAAAACCATATATGAGAAGATATGGGACGCCCACGTCGTACACGAAACTGATGGTCAAGATGCTATTCTCTACATTGATCGGCATTTTGTCCATGAAGTAACTTCACCACAAGCTTTTGAAGGACTTCGTTTATCAGATAGATCGGTACGTCGTCCGGATCTCACCTTCGCAACCATGGATCATAATATTCCAACGACCAGCCGTGCACTGCCCATAGCGGATCAACTGAGCCGGGCACAGGTGGAAACCTTAAAGCACAATTGTAAGGAATTTGGCGTCGAATGTTTCGATATGTATGATCCACGTAACGGGATCGTTCATGTGATCGGTCCTGAACTCGGTCTGACTCGACCGGGCATGACCATCGTATGCGGCGACTCCCACACCTCGACTCATGGCGCTTTCGGAGCCCTTGCTCATGGTATCGGCACCAGTGAAGTGGAGCATGTGCTGGCGACACAGACCTTGTTGCAAAAAAGATCCTTAACCATGGAAATACGCATCAACGGCGCGCTCCCCCCCGGACTGCCCTCCAAAGATATTATTCTTGCGATTATCGGTCATATTGGCACCTCCGGCGGCAATGGTCATGTGATTGAATATACAGGCGAAGCTGTGCGCAACATGAGCATGGAAGCGCGCATGACCATGTGCAATATGAGTATTGAAGCGGGAGCCCGTGCTGGACTGATCTCTCCCGAAGAAACCACCTTTGAATACTTGAAAGGCCGTCCCTTCCTCCCGAAAAACAGAGATTGGAACGAAATGGTAGAAGGGTGGAAACAATGGGCATCTGATCCCGACTGTACCTATGATACGGTTATCGAATTGGACGCGCCGTCCATCCAACCGCAGGTTTCATGGGGAACCTCTCCGGAAATGGTGACCGGAATCAAAGGGGCTGTCCCCATACCTGATGAAATTGAAGATCCCGACAAGCGCGCGGCTTGTATCAAAGCTCTGGCTTATATGGGGTTGGAACCGGGTACACCGATGGAATCGATTGCTCCGGAAATGGTCTTTATTGGATCCTGCACCAACGGCAGAATGGAAGACCTTCGTGCCGCTGCAAAAGTATTTGAAGGTCGTAAAAAAGCGGATTCTCTGCAGGTGCTCGTAGTGCCCGGATCCAGCATTGTCAAGAAACAGGCCGAAGAAGAAGGACTGGACAAGATTTTTATTGAAGCCGGATGCGAATGGCGCGAACCGGGCTGCTCCATGTGTCTCGCCATGAATGATGACCGCCTTAAACCGGGCCAACGCTGCGCATCCACATCCAACCGAAACTTCGAAGGGCGTCAAGGCAAAGGCGGACGCACCCACCTTGTCAGTCCCGCCATGGCAGCAGCTGCGGCAGTAGCCGGTCATTTTGTTGATATCCGTGACTGGGAATATAAAGAAGTATAAAAAAGGCTTTACATAAAGAGAGGATCCCATAATGAAATCGTTCACAACCCATCAGGGCATTGTTGCACCCCTCGAAGCGATGAACGTCGATACGGACCAAATCATACCCAAACAATTTTTGAAGCGTATTGAACGTACCGGCTACGGCGACGTGCTCTTTTACGATTGGCGCTATGAGGATGACGGAAAAATCCCGAACTCAGATTTCGAACTGAATGCGCCCCGCTATCATAATGCAAGCATTTTATTGACCAAAGATAATTTTGGCTGCGGTTCTTCCCGTGAACATGCGCCATGGGCATTGTCTGACTACGGTTTCCGTGCCTTGATCGCGCCTTCCTTTGCAGACATCTTTTATAACAATTGTTTCAACAATGCGTTGCTCCCGATCACCTTGGATCATGATACGGTGCAGGCTTTGTTCGAAGAAGTACGCAATACGGAGGGCTACACGCTCACTGTAGATCTTCAAAGCCAGAAAATTATCAAGCCTGACGGAAGCAGTATTGATTTCACAATTCAGCCTTTTTTACGCGATCGCCTGCTCAATGGTTGGGATCAAATCGGACTCACCTTGCAGCATGAAGAAAAAATTACGGAATACGAACGCGCCAAAGCCTTGCCTTGTTCCAAGCGTTTATAAATCAGTTGAGGAACTACGTTGCCTGTCTACACCTACCAAATAATCAATGAAGATGGTTCAGACGGAGAATGCTTTGAGGTGATCCATGGGATGAATGATCCGCCTCTAACGGTGCATCCTGAAACAGGACGACCTGTTAAGCGGGTCTTTACCGCGCCCCATATTGCAGGATGGGGCAATTCACGACAAGCAAAAGAAATGCTCAGTGATGCCAATGTGGAGAAGCACGGATTTACCAAGTACGTACGCAGCGGTAAAGGGCAATACGAAAAACGAGCAGGAAAAGGACCGGGCACAATCGACGTGAGCGATTAGTCGCCCGTCCGCTGTACCGGCGCTTCTCACGTGGCGCTGCCAAAGAAGAGCTGACCTTTCGTAAGCGCCATTTACACAGCAGTCAAATAGCTTTGCTGTATGCGCTCCACTAAGGCAGACTGATCCCATGCCCAAAATTGATCCGAGAATAGTTCCACTTCTATAAAGCCTTGGAAACCGGCATCCTCCACCCATCCGCGAATCAAGGGGATATTGATACATCCCTCGCCCATCATGCCGCGATCATTTAAAAGATGGCGGGTAGGTGTGCGCCAATCTGAAACATGAAAAGCAAAGATCTTTTGGCCGGCTCGGGAAATTTCCGATTTCAACATGGGATCCCACCAAACATGGTACACGTCCACACACACCCCCAGCCACGGTGAAGCTAGGATAGTGACCATATTGTTCGCCTGCTCTAAGGTATTCACAGCGCTTCGATCGTCGGCATACATGGGGTGCAGTGCTTCGATCGCTAGACGCACTCCCGCCGATTCTGCATGAGGCAGGACAGCGGCGATGCCATCCGTAATATGTTGGCGGGCGTCGGGCAAGGGTATACCCGGGACGGCGCCACAAACCAATACGACAAGGGGCGCGCCAATTTCTGCAGCCTCATCAATGATGCGCTTATTTTCATCCCGTGCATCTTGGCGGGCTTGCGCTCCCGCTGCCGGGAAAAAACCGCCTCGGCATAGGCTGACAACGTGCAGCCCCGATTCACGCAGTCTTTTGCCCGCTTCTTTAGCGCCATAAGGCTCCAGATGATTTCGCCAAACCGTGATACCGGGTATTCCCGCCTTTGTGTATCCGTCAATCGCTTCTTCCAGCGACCACGGTTTGGTGGTCATCGTGTGTAGGCACAGGCGTGAATAATTGTAAAGTTTCTGAGTCATCTTCTTTTCTCTTCAGGCTCGCTATAATCAAATGTGTACGCGAAAGGCGCGCAAAGGGTTAATCCGTTCCGGTTGGCCGTGCTTCGCCCAAGACGCCTCCACCTGTGCCCTCCGCTCCTTTTGTGCCTTACGTACTTCCGGCATCCACACGCGCAAATCCAGAGACTCATGCATCAACGCTCCCAAAAAGGGGACTAGCAAGAGGTCTGAGAGAGCATCACAAAAAGAATCATATAACTGAACATGATTTTTCATTCGTTTCTTGGCGTCATACTCCACGTTAAATTGCACCGCTTCCAAATCAATGAAATAGAAATTCTTGCCGTCTGCCGTATAAATATTTTTACCGGAAAGATCAGCATGATAAGCCTGCACAGTCTCCAGTTCCTTTACGGCAAGGGCAAGATGATGCAAAAAATCGGAGAGGCTTTCTTTCGTCACGCCTGCCAAAATCAGTTCACTCAGATAACTTTCAACGTCTCGGCAATGGTTGAGATTGCGAAATATATACCAACTCTTCACGACTACCCCGGCAACCTTCCGCTCCACATAGGCCAAGGGTTCCGCCACGTGAATGCCATACATACGCAGATAATTGCCCGCCCGCCAAGGGAGCCGGTGTTTGTTATTATTTCTGAAAGGGATGCACATCCCTAAAAGAAAGGAAGAGCGGCGCTCCTTAATAATCCAATCGCCGACCGTGCTAACACTTGTTTTTTTGGTCTTTTTGACCAGTTCTTTATCGGCCGATAAAAGAGATTGAATTTGTTCCTTATTGAGATCTTGACGCGCATAGACTCGACGATACCAGGACTTCAATATTTTAAAGCCCGGCGGACATATCACCCTAGATTCGCGTTGTTTATGAATATCTTCAGTCATTTCCCGGGAATTCTCCGAAAAGATACAGCATCCGACAAGTGCCCCTTGATCTTATAATACCTATCAAGCCATTTATTGAAAGAGATGGCTCCATAACCCTCCAGTACTATATCAAAAAACTGCCGGCGGTACCCAAGCTTTAGAAAAGAGCGACGGAGACGGAGGAGATTACATTGACGCCTGAATAGGGATACACTTTTTCCAATGACGGCCCTGTCAAAATCTAAGAGGAAAGGGATGCCGCCGCTTATAAAGATATTTTTTACTTGTAAATCGGCATGAAGCACATCGGCATCATGCATTTCACGGATGGCTTGACCACAGGCAAAGAGCACCGGTCTGCACCTCTCCAAATCCTCTTTAAAAAGATCCAGCCATTGCGCCAAATCTTCCCCTTCCAAAGCCTCTGTGGCTAAAGCGCCTGTATAGAAGAATCCAATGCGAAGCCACCGAACGCCCAGCAGCCGCGGCACAGGAAGCCCCAATTGCAGGATACGGGCATGAAGCGAAAATTCAGATAAGGGGCGATTATCAAATAAATAATAGCGGCGCAACACATATTTCATCATGCCGCCCCGTAGAAATTGGCGCAGAATACCCCACCGCCCGGGGAGCCACTCAAACTTCAGCATGCTTCCCCGCCCGAGAGTCGAAAGCGCTTCGCAGCCCTCCTCTTTAAAAAGGGCTTGTTGAATCGCCGTTGATCCTTCATGAAAGACCAAGCCTTGTTGTCTGCCGTCTTTGACAGCTATAAATGGGGAACGGATTCCCTCAGGCAGTTGATTTAGCAGCTTACAAATCATTCACATAAGACACTTTACTTTTTTAAGATTAGTACCTATAAAACAATAAGACTTTATGGGCAAAACCCATTGCGTTCAGCGGTACTCCTTGACCGCTTCAGGAGTGATGCCTCCTTTATCTTGGGGCATACACATTATTCTCCCTTTCTACAAGACCAAAAACAAGAACAATTATAGGGCATTTACTGAGGATCTCACAAAAGAACCCGCAACAGAATCTATATCTCAAATTCGCATTATCCACGATTCAAAGAAACACTGAAGCGTGAGTTATCCACAAGCTATCCACAGCCTATACGTAGGGGCAAGAAAATGCCCTTTATAACATTATCCTATTGATATTAAAGGAATTAAACCTTAAGTGGAGTAAACATGCCGGATTAAACAGATATAGGAAGCCCTTCCTAGGCAAGGTTATTAACTCTAATTGTTGCAAGCCTAAAGAGGATTTTTGAAAGGTTGTTGAAGAAGGTAACACGAAGACAGAGCATGAAAAAGTTCTGTTTTTCGGTATTTTTGTCTATCTTATTCCCTTTCGCTTTTTAGCGGCTTCACTAGGGCTTTGGCTCATAATAATTTTTCGACAATGCTTTTTCGAGCGGATTCGTTCCTGCCGCACAAAAACCAAGGGGATTATGAAAACGCCAGCCTTCTGCCTGTTCAAAATATCCGGACATCTGCCCTACCGTCTTCTCCATATCCGCCATAGCGATCAGATAACTGTCTAAGCCCTGGCTTTGATCCAACCAGAGTTTTTGACTTTCATGGCAAGCAAGCGCCTGTGTTTTAAGTTCTTGAACTTCGCTAATATCCACAAAAAAGTCGGGCGCGATTTTCTTGCCGAATTGATCACGTAACCCATAGGGCAGGCAATGGTAAAGAACCGTATCTTTTTGATAGGGTGTTTTTTCCGGGTCGGTTATAAAATTGGGCATAGCACGGGCAAAGGCGGCGCTGACCACAAGGCGGCAGGTATTGATATGATCTTCCATATATTCTTCCAAAGAGTGGGTCAAGATAATATCCGGCTGCACTTCGCGAATCACAGCGCCGACACGACTCAACAAAGGAAGCGTATAGAGTACTTCCAAATCATCGACCAAAGGAGCGTGAAAATGCGCCTTCATTACCTGTGCCGCATTTTTTGCCTCAGCGAGGCGAATACGCGCCGTCGTCTCACGATCAGTGGTCATGGTGCCGCAGCTTCCTGATGCCACAATAAAAACGTGTATCTCGTAGCCTGCCCGTTCCAACAACATCAACGTTCCCGCCATCATAAATTCGATATCGTCGGGATGAGCGCCTACGGCAAGTGCGATCTGTTTCATTATTCCTCCAAATTAATAAGTTGTATTTTCTTATATCTTACAAGAAGACCGGCTGTGAATTCGCTTTTTGTCCTCACTGCAAAAAGTATTCTAGCAAACATAAGGAATTCTTTGCTTTGGAAAGTATAAGAACCGGCAAAGGGAAAAACAAAGAGGAGGCTTCGCAAGCCCTCCGTATTGAATCACCCCCTATAATTCTGGGTACACTATAATCTGTGTACACAACTAACACTACAATTGAGAAGGGGTATTTCGTATGGTTTCATTTACCACCTTTGACTGGTTAATGATAGCGGCCTATTTTGCCTTGCTCGCAGGCGTGATTGTGTATACCATGCGCAAACAAGAAACTTCTGCCGATTATTTTTTGGCAGGGCGCAACATAGGCTGGTTTGTCATTGGTGCTTCTCTCTTCGCTTCAAACATAGGCTCTGAACACCTTGTAGGCCTTGCCGAATCGGGCGCTAAAAGCGGGGTCGCCATGGCCCATTACGAATTGCACGCTTGGTGTCTTCTCGTCTTGGGATGGGTCCTTGTCCCCTTTTATTATCGTTCCGGGGTCTATACGATGCCGGAATTTTTAGAGAAACGTTATAATGCCGCGACCCGCTGGATCCTCTCTTTGGTCAGTCTCATGGCCTACGTCTTTACAAAAGTCAGTGTCACGGTTTACGCGGGCGCAGTGGTTATCCAAACGCTTTTACCCGAACTAGAGATAGGGGGAATCAACAGTTTTTGGTTAGGAGCCGTATTCGTCGTATTGATTACCGGCGTGTACACTATATTTGGTGGATTGCGCGCCGTCGTTTATACAGATGCCGCGCAAACCGTGGTGCTCATCCTCGGTTCCCTGTGCATGACCGCCATCGGCTTGTATCATTTGGGCGGTTGGGGAGAACTGCGCGAAATCAGCGGCAGTGCCCGTTTCAATTTGTGGCGGCCATGGAACGATCCTGAATTTCCTTGGGTAGGGATGCTTTTCGCCGCTCCGATTACAGGCCTGTGGTACTGGTGTACAGACCAGTACATCGTTCAGCGAACATTGGCGGCACGCAATCTGAAGCTCGCACGGCGGGGCACGATTTTCGGCGCCTATTTGAAACTGACCCCCGTGTTTTTATTTATCATTCCCGGCATGATCGCCTACGCCTTATCCCAAAAAGGACTGCTTCAACTCAACGATACAGACCAAGCCTTTCCCGCCTTGGTGAGTCAATTGCTGCCCTCGGGATTGCGGGGATTGGTGGTGGCGGGGCTCCTTGCTGCGCTCATGAGTTCCTTATCCTCCCTCTTCAATTCCTGCTCAACACTGTTCACCATCGACATTTACAAAAAATTGAAGCCCGATTCGTCGGAGCGCGAAATGGTCTTTGTAGGACGCCTTGCGACCATGGTAATCGTAGCCCTTGGTTTATTGTGGATTCCCGCCATGCGCCATGTATCCGGCGCCCTATATGAATATCTGCAAAATGTACAAGGCTATCTTGCTCCGCCCATGACCGCCGTCTTTTTCCTAGGTGTATTCTGGAAGCGCATTAACGGAACCGGCGCCGTCATCACCTTACTGTCCGGCTTTGTTTTAGGATTGACGAAGCTGAGTTGTCAGGTTCTGGCAGGATACTATACGGCAACAGAGGCGAGCGCCCTGCCCCTTATCCTGCGTACATTGATTGCCTACGGCAGCATTAACTTTTTGATCTTCGGCGTTATCCTATTTGTATATTGCTGTTTCACCTTGGTACTGTTCAGCTTGCTCACGCCGGCGCCGGCTGCCGCGCAGATCGAAAACCTTTGCTTTGCATCGACGACCCCCGAGGAACGCCGCCATGTGCGGGCAAGTTGGAATCGATGGGATATTATCAATTCTGTTCTTATTTTGCTTCTTATTTTAAGTCTCTATCTCTATTTTACCGGATAAACAAACACGATATTTTGGTTGCCGCCATTCATCGTTTAAGACAGGAAACTTATGGGTAATTTTATCGCGAAACATTCTCCTATCTTTATTTTAGCGCTGCTGTGTATCGTTCTCGCTTTTGCGTCCCCCCTATTTCGTTCACCCGAAAACATGCAAAATGTCATGCAGCGGACAGCGGTCGTTGGGATTTTAGCCTTGGGCCAATTGCTGGTCATTTTGACGGCAGGCATTGATTTGTCCGTTGGCAGTGTGGCGGCTTTAGGCGGCGTGGTCGGCTGCATTGCCATGGTGAACCACGGCGTACCCGTCCTTCCCGGGATTTTTATTGGTACCGGAACCGGTCTCGTTTGCGGCGTGGTCAGTGGTCTATTGGTCGCCAAAGGGCGTATCCCTCCTTTTATCGTGACCCTTGGCATGATGATGGCAGCGCGCGGTTTCGCGCTCATCGCATCAGGAGCCGTTCCCATCTTCAACCTTCCCGACAGCTTTTCGTGGCTCGGCGGCACGCGCGGTTGGTGGCTTCCAACAGGATTGATGTTTGGACTCGCGGCAATAATCGCCTTTATGTTGCGCTACACCCGGTTCGGGCGGTCCCTCTACGCCGTAGGCGGCAACAATGAAGCGGCACGGTTATCCGGGGTGCCTGTAGATTGGATACGTATCGGCGCATATACGATCAGCGGCGCTTGCGCAGGATTCGGCGGCATGATGATGGCGTCGCGAAGCGGCGTCGCCTCACCGACAGAATTGCAAATGTATGAACTGAATGCTGTGGCGGCTTGCGTCATCGGCGGTGCCAGTCTTGCCGGCGGAGAAGGCGGCGCTTTTGTCGCCATTGCCGGCGCACTCATTATGACGGTACTGCAAAATTTCTGTAACCTCCACGATATTAATGTACACTGGCAACAGATCCTTGTGGGCACATTGCTTGTAACTTTGGTATTTTATGATAATCACCGCAAACGGAAATCCGGTCTGATGCGACAATTGTGATCCTTGAAAAACTGTAGAAAATTCAATTTCGGCTTCTCTCAAACTACAAACAATATCATGAATCAACCATAAAGAAAATATTGGTTATGAACACCTATCGATTTCACATATCCTTCAGTTCCCTCTTGATTATTTTTGGCGCCTGTTTATTGGCAGTTACGCCGGTGAAAAAAGCACAGGCAACGACCGATGTTTCGTTCTGGTTAAGCACGCAGGACGGGAAAAAACAACTTTCTCGGGAGATGGATATTGCCTGGGAGGAACCCTGTCCCTGTGATCCCCTCCTCGTTCGTGTTACGGCGGCGACAACCTATCAACCCGTGCTCGGCTTAGGTTCTTCTTGGGACCATGCCACCTGCGAAAATTTATTTAAATTACCGGAGACAACTCGCAACGAAGTCATCAAAAAATTGGTGTGCCCCATAGAGGGTATCGGCATGAATCTGATGCGTCTGTGCATCGGTGCCAGCGACTTCATCGGCGAGGCTTATTACACCTATGATGATTTACCGGCCGGGCAAACAGATCCTGAATTAACGCATTTTTCCATAGAAAAAGATCGGGCATACCTGATTCCCGTCATCAAGAAATCCATGGAATATAATCCTGATATTCTTTTCTTTGCCTCCCCCTGGAGTCCTCCCGCGTGGATGAAGACGAGCGGAACTCTTGGCGGCGGTTCGGTGAAACCCGAGTATTACGACCTATGGGCACTGTACTTGGCGCGCTATATTGAAGCCTATGCAGCGGAAGGCATTCCTATTCACGCGATTACCTTGCAAAATGAACCGCGTATGTCTCATAAAGACTACCCGACCACGTTATGGACCGGAGAAGAACAGCGCGATTTTATCAAGGATCATCTGGGCCCGCTCTTTAAAGAACAGGGCATTAAAACAGCCGTGTGGTGCTGGGATCATAACTGGAATAATCTCGACTTTCCGCGAACAATCATCGCCAACCCCGCCAGTGCCGTTTATGTTGAGGGAACTGCCTTTCATTTGTATGAAGGTAAAGTGAGCGCGCAAAAACATCTGAAAGAAAACTATCCGGATAAAGATATCTTTTTTACGGAAGGCTCTGTTTTTGGCGCAGCGGGCGCTTCCTTGATCACCGATATTTTCAGGAATTGGTCGCGGAGCTACAACGCATGGGTAACAATCTTGGATGAGAAACGACAGCCCAATAGAGGTCCCCATAAAGCCGACGCCACTTGTATTGAATTAAAACAGGATTTGAGTGTTCAATACCGCTCCGACTACTTCCTCTACGGTCAATTCATGAATTTCATCCAACGTGACGCTGTCAGAATCAATAGCGATGTCAAAGAAACGCGCCTCTTTAATCACATTGCCTTTCAAAACCCTGACGGATCAATTCTTTTTATTGCTGTCAACGCCTCGCGATCGCCGCAAGCCTTTTCGATCGAATGGGAACAGCGTATTGCGCGTTCAGAATTACCGAGCCGTTCCGTCGGTACTTTCATTTGGTTTCCATAATTAGAAACTCCATTTTTGACTTGAAGATTCAATCCCTTTCTTGCCGAAAAAGTAGGGAACACCTTTCACCTCTTTTTAATAAAGTTGATTATTCTTTTTTTCTCTGATACCATAGGTTGCCCTTTATAAGCAAGTTCGACATAAAGCGCTACAGGGCGCGAATGGATGTGATTTTGCTTTTGATTGAATATCTTTTAAGATGTTCTTTTAAAAGATATTGAAAGGAGTTGATACTTTAATGATTTCCGAGGCCAATTTAAAACGTTTTGAAAAAATGTTGATTGAAGAACGCGATCGTTTAATATCAAGTATCCAAAACATTGAAGAGGCGGCACGTACAGAATCGGGACGGGAGCACGGTGCTGATTTGTATGGGTATGCCGAAAGCGGAACCGACAACTTTAATTTGGAAACGGCTTTAAATATTGCAAGCAGTGAATCCAAGCAGCTGCGCGATGTTCTTGATGCCTTAGAACGAATTAAAAAAGGGAGTTATGGCGTTTGCGAAGGCAGTGGCAAACCAATCCCCCTTAAACGGCTAAAAGCAATCCCTTCAGCTCGGTACTGCATGGAATATCAACGGATTCTTGAAGACGAGATGTCGTCAAACATGTAATTAACAGGTCCTTTAACCTATCCCTATGGAAACAGGTCTATTGGGGGCATTTGAGGACGCTGCCTAGCCGGCTACCGCTTCACCTCATCGGGGAAAGATTTAAAACGCGCTCAGACACATTTACATTTAGCAAAGACCTATCCTTCGCGAAACCTATCCTCTCCTTTTCATTTTCGTCTCCCCCCTGCATCTCCCATTTTTTTCTGCATTGGTATCATTGACTGGTTTCATGTTACCATAAATCCGTTTCCACCCTTTTCCCCGCGTGGATAACCCTTTAAACTCATTCCATTAAGGCTATTTATTATGGCGAAGAAAAGAAACGATCAACAGGATAGAAACCAAGAACAGTCGGTCAGTGCGCTGCCTCGTACCGCTGTATATCCCGGCGGCTTCCTGTTTTTGATCGGTTTAGCAGCATTTTACATGAGCGGCAAAGCCAATCCCGGTATGTTTACATGGCATAGTTATGTCTCCATTATCCTTATGATCTTGGGCGCTATCCTTTGGTTTACTGCAGGCATGACACGAAGACAGATTTTTGAGTGGCTTCGCAGTGCCGCCATTGCCTTATTTGTCGCCTTGGCTATCCGATGGGCTTTAGTCGAACCGTACCGCATCCCTTCTGGCTCCATGGAGACGACCTTACACGGAGACCCCGGTTTTGGCAAAGGAGACCGTGTTTTTGTAAACAAATGGTTTTACGGAATCCGCTTTCCTTTTATGAACAAGCGCATGTGGACCGGTGCGCCGCCCGAACGTTGGGATCTTGTCGTTTTTAAGAGTGTGGAAGAAGATGCCATTCATAAAACCTTGGTGAAACGTATCGTAGGCATGCCCGGAGAAAAGATCCTGATCCGAGACGGGCAGGTCTTTGTCGATGGGACCGCTTTAGAGATTCCCGATTCCCTGCCAGAACATCAGGTGTACACGTCCCCTTTGGGCGCGCCCTATGGCGTTGTAGATTCCGATGCGTACACAAACATCCCCGACGATTCCTATCTTGTTCTCGGCGATAATAGCGCGCACAGCCGCGACGGCCGTTATTTCGGGTGGCTCCCCAGCAATCATATCGTAGGCCGTGTTTCCTGTATCTGGTGGCCGCCTCCGCGCTGGCGAGACTTTACCGGTTTCTCAAAAACGCTGTGGTGGAAGATAAGCGTCGCCATTGTACTGATCCTGAT
>JAAYJI010000165.1 GCA_012523015.1 Candidatus Hydrogenedentota bacterium | reverse complement strand
GTATTGAGAAGAAAGCGCCGCCGCCGACGGGTACCGGTAAAGCAGCCGCCATACCCGGGCTCGACATTATCGGTAAGACCGGTACCGCCCAGGTGGTGTCTCTTTCCAGTTTAGAATATTACCGTACCGAAGCAGATATCCCCTATGAGAAGCGGCATCATGCGTGGTTTGTCTGCGGTGTTTTGAACAAAAGCCCGCGCATTTCCGTAGCCGTTCTTATTGAGCATGGTCATTCAGGCGGCGCCGCGGCGGCGCCCGTAGCCCGCGAAGTCATTGAAACCTTTTATGACATCCCCACGGAAAAGCCGCTGCAGCTCGTTTCGGATAGAAGGTGAGTCCCCATGATCTATTCAGGAAAACAAGTTCAGCATCAAGATATCAGCGTGAAGCTGTTTAATGTTCGCAATGTAACCCATATTGATTGGTGGCTGCCCATGCTGGTGACGGCCTTGGCTGTGTGCGGGTGGGTCGTCATGTACAGCGCCTCACGCAATACGGAGGTTGCCTACCTCACCCGGCAGATCCTGTTCTTTGCTGTAGGCATCTTGGTCGCGTTCACGTTCCTCTGTTTTGATTATCGTTTCCTCGTCAGTATGGGCCCCTTTATGTATTTTATCGCCCTCAGCTTGCTGTTGTTAGTGATCTTTTTCGGGTCTTCCGCCAAAGGCAGCGAACGATGGATCAGCCTGGGCTTTTTTCGTCTTCAACCCTCCGAATATACGAAGCTGATCATGGTCTTTTTTCTGACCTGGTACTTTACCCGAATCGGTGAGCGTGTCAAAAAGCTGCTATGGTTTGCATTCACCTTCATCTTGGTCGCGCTGCCCATGGCGCTGATTCTCAAGCAGCCCAACCTGGGCACAGCGGCGTCCTTAGGACCGCTGACCTTGGCGATGTTGTATGTGGCAGGCTGCAGACGCCGTCATCTTGCTGTCGTCATTGTTGCGGGCTTGTGCGCCGTGCCCGTGCTCTGGTGGCAGATGAAAGACTTTGATCCCCAAGTCGTCTCTGATCAACGCTCCTTTTTCGATTTGAAGCACTACCAAAAAATGCGCATCTACACCTATTTGCATCCCGAATATGATCCCCAGGGCAGCGGCTGGCATACGCTGCAAAGCAAGATCACCATCGGCAGCGGCGGGCTTACGGGCAAAGGCTATTTGAAGGGAACCCAAACCCGGCTCAACTATCTGCCTGAGCATCATACGGACTTTATCTATTCCTTATTGGCAGAAGAATTCGGTTTTGTCGGCGCCATCTCCGTCATTGCCTTGTTCAGCCTATTGCTCTTACGCGGATTGACCTTTGCCCGCGATGCCGTGGACTTGTCGGGGACACTCCTCGCCACAGGGGTCGTGGTGATCCTCGCCTTTCATATCTTTGTGAACATTGCCATTACTGCCGGCATGATGCCCGTCACCGGTATACCTTTACCTTTTTTAAGTTACGGTGGCAACTTCTATATGACCACCATGGCGGGCATGGGCGTGCTGCTCAGTGTGCCGCTGCGCAAAAGGAATCATCTTCTCGCTGAAATGTCGGTGCCCGTGGGTCATGTTGAATTGTATACCCATGGCATGTAGCCGAGCCGCTGTGCCACGCTTGTATCACGGCTCAGAAAGAGAAACGCTCAAATTGGGGCAAGTAGGGCGCGTTCTTTTTGAATAGTTTGTTCACCAGCTGCTTAATTTCCGCCAAAGACAACACTGCTGCCGTAAGGGGATCATAGCAGACCGCATGATAGACGCCTTCCGCATCACCTGTTAATGCCGCCTCCACGGCCATCTCCTCGGAAGCTACGCTGATTTGGTTTAACGCCGCGCATTGAGGCGGTAGGGAACCGACGTGGATGGGATTGAAGCCTCTTCGGTTGATCAGTACCGGCACCTCCACACACGCCGCTTCAGGAAGGTTGGTGATCAGCCCCGTATTGGCAACATTGCCATTGAACAAAAAGGGCGTCCCGCCAACATAGGCATTGATAATATGGGCGGCATATTCGCCGCCTCGTTCCAGGCTCATGGGCGCGCCGTCGGCAAACCATTGATGCACTTCTTGACGCCACGTTTTTTCGACCCGCTGGTATTCCTTCAGGATATAGGCATAGACGCCGGGATTCCAATTGCTGCTGTGGGTGCAATATTTTTCGATCAGATCGGGCCGCTTGCGGAACCACCAGTTGTACTCGCTGTTGTGGCCGCTGGACTCGGTCACATAGTAGCCCAGATGTAAAAACATTTCGTTGCGCACCAATTCGGCATTGTAAATCTTCTTGCGTTTCATCGCTTGGTGGAGCCGCGGATAAGCATCTTCCCCATTGTGGTTAAATTCGAGATACCACGCCTGATGATTAATGCCTGCACACAGATAATCTACTTCCTCTATGGGCGCTCCGATCCATTCGGCAAGCATCGCCGCTGTGCCTTGTACGCTGTGGCATAAGCCGGTCACTTGTATGGAGGAGACTCGCTGCATGGCACGGCAGAGCATTGCCATGGGATTGGTGTAATTGAGTAAGATCGCTTGCGGGCAGTACCGCTCCATATCGCGGCAAATGTCGAGCATGGTCGGAATCGTACGGAGTGCGCGGAAGATACCGGCAGGGCCCCGCGTATCGCCGACGTTGATATCTACGCCGAAAGATTTGGGAATCGTAATATCATATTTCCACAAGTCGACCTCACCGCATAAAATGGTACAGCACACGGCATCGGCATCCTTCAAAGCGCGGCTCCGATCGGTATGGGCGGTGAGGCTTGCCGGATAGCCGCCTTGGTCCATAATCGCCTGTGCCGCGCGCATAGCGAAGTCCAGCCGTTCTTCATTAATATCTACCAAAGCGATTTCCCCATTGCGAAGGAGCGGAAAGGTCATCAAATCACGGATTAGTGCACGGGTGAAATTTAAACTGCCTGCGCCAATAAAAACGATCTTTGCCATGAGAATATGTCCTTTCTCCTTGAGACAACTTCGGTATCAGAATCTTATCACCCCGGCCGGGGCTTGCTAAGCAGTTTCTTTAAATGCTTGGGATCGCCAATCCATGCCAAAGCCTTTTCATGGTCATGGAAGAGGCGCTCCCTCTTTTTAAAGGCCGACGAATGAATGTCCCGCATCCCATTTTGTTTCCGGCCAATACCCAGATGGGCATGGAGCATTTCATGGTAGACTACTGAGGTCACGAAATAGTCCGGCACAAAGGCTTGATCCAAACGGGGATGGATGCGAATGGTTTTGCTCCTTTCGGTGTAAGAGCCGAAGCGGATACTCTTTTGTTTCCCCGCGCTGTCTCTGCCCCAGGTAATGACCGCCTTCACCGTATCCTCAAAATAGCGCTGGTTCAACTGCTTATATATGGCGTGCAGATCGTAGACTTTGCCCTGAGTCACGGCGCTGCGGGGCGCTGCACTTCGTTTCGCGATCTTCCCTTTATTGGTTTTCATAAAATCCAGGAAAAGCGTCTTATGTACTTTTGAATGGGGATGCTGCATCCAATGAACCAAGGCTTTGCGGATATTCGGGGGCGCGTCCAAAAACATACGGTGGAGACGAATCTTGACCAAGCCGCCGCGCCCTTGCGTCCGAAGTGACATGAGTGTGCTCGTGTTGTCCGTGATGGTCAGATCGACGGGAAAGTTTACCGACGCTTTAAGATCATTCCATAGGCTTTGATGCAAGGCGTCGTCGTGCAAAGGGTCAGGGACGGCGGGGCTCGGTTTCCTGTGTTCTTCTATAGACGCTGAGCGCGCAGCGTCCTTATCCGCCGTCGGGAAGAGTTCTAACTGAAGGGCGTTGGTGATCTTGTCTTTGTTCAAATGAGGGCGTACTCCTCTCTATACTTCAGCGCCTTATCATCAGGGGCTCTCATTTTCTTGTGCCTCTTCTGAAGGTTGCGTATCTTCCGCTGCCGTATCGGCTTCAGCCGCCTCCGTATGGCCGGGCTCTTCGGCGGCGTGTTCTTCGTCCGGGTCTGATTCTTCTTCCACGTCAGGGGTAGGGGCTTCCTCTTCCACTTCCGCTTCCATAGGCACATCCCCATCTGTGTCTGCATCCGCTTCTTCTTTCTCATCCCAACCATCTTCAGAGCGGGGAGTCAACACCTCGCCATAGATAATTTCTTCAAAGGGCGGATAGCTGCGCATAGGATCGAAATAGGGATCCATAGCAGCATCGCTGCGCGCACTTTCATTCAGCGCTACTGCCATTTCCAAATAATCGCAGGCTTCCTGAAAAGAACCGATAACGCTGAAGAGACAGGCGAGATTATAGGGCGGTTTCGCATTGTAGGGTTCGCTTTCCATGGCGAAGCGGTAATGGCTTTCTGCCTCCTCGTAGCGCTCTTCCAAGACAAGGAGATTTGCAAAGTTGTTGTGCGCCGCCACATCATAAGGATCCAGCTCCGAGGCGTGGAGCGACATAATTTCCGCCTCCTCGAAGCGTCCTAAAAGACGCAGCACCACGCTGAGGCTGTTGTAGGGGCGCACCCAATCGGGCTCCAGTTCCACTGCCTTGTTCAACAGGGATTCCGCCTCTTCCAAATAGTCTTCGCCTGAGCGCGCCAAGAGGATACCCAAACTCACATAGGGCCAGCTCCATGTATCCACATCCAAGATCACCTCACGGAGCAGTGCTTCCGCCTCCTCCGTGTTGCCTTCCCGCTCATATTGGAGCGCCAAGATATAGTGAGTCTGAGGGCTCGATAGAATGCCGTCGGCAGTGGCTGCCGCTACGAGCCGCGCCGCGTCTTGGGTCTCTTTAAAATACAAGACGGGATCGTTTTCAAGTAAGAAGAGCGCCTCCTCCGTTTTCTGCGCCATGTAGCGGGCATAGATCAGCCGCACAGGATCCACGACACGCCAAACCACGGTGAGCATAGTCCCGATAAGGAGGGCGCCCGCCGTCAGCCACAATTTTTTGTGCGTGAAGTTCATAACCTTTGCTATACGCCTGTGTTCAGCCTTGTAGATTCCTCTGATGGAAAGACAGAAGGATGTTCAGTCCTACAGATCCAACGCTTGCCCCATCAGCAACCCAAGCGTTACGCTATTATAACCCATTTAGGCTATGCAGGATCCCGGAATGGGAAGGGAAGCCGCAGCAGGTATATCGGCAGGCAGGCAGCAACCTCGTGTGAGACGGGATTGCGCCGCCGCAGCAATCATAGCGCCGTTGTCGATGCAATAGGCGAAGGGCGGCAGGTACAGATCCACACCGGGCAAGGCAGCAGCCGATTCACGAAGCCGTTTATTCGCTGCCACGCCGCCGGCAATGACGAGGCGGTGAATACCCGTTTTCTCCATGGCTTGCTCCGTCTTCAACAGCAGCGCATCAATGGCGGCACGCTGAAAGGAAGCGGCAACATCGGCTATGGGCGCGTCGGGGTTTTCCTGGACTGCATAGAGCACAGCCGTTTTCAAACCGCTGTAACTGAAATCCAAGGTATTGCGTGTTGCAAGTCCTTTGGGAAAGTTGAAGGCGTGATTATCGCCGTCTGCGGCACATTTTTGTATGGAAGGGCCGCCGGGATAGGGCAGTCCCAGCAAGCGCGCCACCTTATCGAAACACTCTCCAACAGCGTCATCCCGCGTATTGGCTAAGATCGTGTACCGGTGGGGTTCCTCACATTGGATGATCTGCGTGTGACCGCCGCTGACCACAAGCGCCAGATAGGGGAAGGCAGGGGCTGACTCTCCGAGAAAGACACTGAAGAGATGCCCTTCAATATGGTGGATAGGGATGAAAGGTATTTTCCAAGCTGCCGCTGCAGCCCGTCCGAAGCTTAAGCCGACCAAGAGCGAACCCATCAATCCGGGGCCGTAGGTGGCGGCGATGGCGTCCACAGGAGCCTTATCGTCTGTCCGTGTTAAACCTGCCGTTTCAATCGCTTCTGCCGCCAGTTGGTAGATCACTTCCGTATGCATCCGCGACGCGATTTCAGGCACCACACCGCCGAAGACACGATGCGTATCCACTTGCGAGATGACCACATTGGCAAGCACTTCTCTTCCGTCTTTTACGACGGCGACGCCGGTTTCGTCACAAGAACTCTCGATGCCAAGAATGATGCTCACCAAATCATCTCCGATATATGAACCAATTCAATGCCTTGCTCCGCCAGTTTGGGCAGGGACTCCGAAAGCACCGTCACCGTGTTCGGCCTGAAATGACCGATCGCAATGGCCCAGCCTGTTCGTTTCGCCTGATCCATCAGTTCTTTAAAGCGTCTGCGGATATCCCCGATATTATTCACATGGTCGAGAAAGATATTGCGTTCTGCGGCGGGGATCCCCATTTCAACGGCTTTGGAAAAGGCGCAGCTGCTGCCGATGGTGCGGCTGTCTACAAAAAACAATCCTTCCTCTTGGACTATTTCAAGAAACCAAGACATTTTTTCTGCATCAGTCGTAAACAAGCCGCCTGTATGGTTGTTCACACCAAGCGCCTCGGGGAACTGGGCGATACATTCACGGGTTCTTTCTTGGATTTCTTCTCGGCTCATTTCCAAACGCAATTCCCCGGGGAATCGGTTTTTGTTGCTTCGGCCCGCTTGCATGGGCATATGCAGCATGATTTCAAAGCCCTTATCCATCGCTAAATCGATGGTCTCACGGGCGAAAGGCGTACCCGGCAAGATGGAGAGGCTTAGCTGAGGGTCCAATTCCATGACTCGATGCATGACCGTGCCTCCATAACCGCCGTCATCAAGGATAATGCTGATATAGGCGGGATGCTCGTCGTCGCTCCCGTTGTCAGGAGCCGCCTCACGCACTTTGTCGGAGCCCGCCTGAGCAAGCTTCATCTGTGTTGCTTCGGGCAGCGCTTCAGGCACGGCGAGCAGAGAAGGCACCGCCGTATAAGGCGCCGCTTCTAGTTTTTCCACGGGCACGGAGGGCGCCACTGTGTCAGGGGCTGCTTCGTCAGCGGCAGCCGCGCTCTCCGCAATCACTTCTGCACCGGGCGGAGGCAGGGCGGACACCGATACCTTCGTAGGGGATTCGCCTTGGGAAGCATCCACAATGGTCTCTGTAAATTGAGGGGATAAAAAGGCTTCGTTCGCCAAAGCGGCGTTGTCTACCGCTTCTTTGGTCTCTGCAGCAAGATCAAAGGCGCCTTCATAGGTGTCGGTCGTGTCGTAGGCTTCCTGTGTACCTTCGTCTGCGTGCGGCGTGTCGGGCACTTCGTCGTTGCTTATCTCAGCGGCACCTTCCTGCGCCGCCCCTTCAGTCACCGCTGCTTCCTCGTCGAAAAGCGCGGGATCGCTAAGGATCTGACCGGGGCACAGGACCAGAAATTCCACACACAGGGCGTGTTGGTATTTAATGCGGATCAACAGTTTATCGGGGGACACCAGCTTTTTGGATAGGGCGATGTCTGCTTCCTGAAAGGCAGATTGCAGCGCTTGGTAAAAGCCCTGAGGCGTGGGATCACCATTGGCGACGACCATGAAACGGGTCGTCAGGCCGCCATGGGTCGGCGAGGAACGGACTGCTTCAATGGATAGGGAAGACGATGAGATGCCGCAGTTCAACGCCACGATGCGCGCCGATTCGATGATGCGGTTACATTCGTCAAAAAAAGGATCCTCCGTCGGCCTCGACGCCAAGTGCATTCGCACCAAAGGCGCATCCTTTGACGGGGAGGGATAGCTTTCGTAAAAGGGTGATTGTGAAGGGCTCCTGTCTTCTCCGCCCGACGGTCTATAGGCAGGTGTATCGGCGTAGCCCGTGCTCGTACTGTAGGCGCTCAGACAAAGATCCGACGCCGCGAAAAACATAGCTTGCTCGTCAAAGGTCTGCATCTGCGCGTGAACAGTGCCTGCGATAAGAGGCTCGCCCTGAGAAGCCTCTCCCAATTGGATCGGGATATGACGCCACAGCGTGGGCATTAGTATCAGGAAAATAAGGAGGCAGGCAAAATGCAGTTCAGACCGTAACACAGGGCGGCGAAGCAAACGCATCAGCGCCGCCCCTTTAGAGATCATCATGTTCTTATTACTCTGTGCCATCATATGCTCGCATTGAGTTGTGGTGGTTTATATGTCCACCCATTGCACGTTCGTTAACTGTTCTCCTAAAAACTGTTCCCCTGTCTTTACAAAAGTATCGGGTGTATCGCTCACAAGGAAGAGGTGCTCGCCGCTTTGTTCAGCATGGTTCAGCCATCCCTTTCCTTCCAAAATATCCTTGACTTCTATGGCGGTCTCTTCGGCGCTGTCCACCAAGGATACGGACGGGCCCATGACCTTGCCGATCACGTTGCGCAGCAGTGGGTAATGGGTACAGCCGAGGATCAAGGTATCAATCTCTGCGTTCATCAGGTCAGCCAAATAAACCTGCGCCACCGCTTCAATGATCTTTCCCTCGGTCCAGCCTTCTTCCACAAAGGGCACGAAAAGGGGGCAGCTTTTGCTCCACACAACACAATCCTCACGGAGTTGTTGAATCTTTCGTTCGTAGCAGCCCGTTCCAATCATGCCCCGCGTACCGATGACGCCGATACGTCCCGATCGGCTGCGCTTACAGGCAGCCCGTGCGCCGGGGCCTACCACGCCAATGACGGGTACTGAAAAGCTTTGCTGCAGTGTTTCCAAGGCAAAGACACTCGCCGTATTGCAGGCAATGACCAGCAGTTTCACGCCTCTCTCGATCAATAAGGAAGCGCAGCTTTTCGCATAGCGGATCACCGTGGTGCGCGACTTTGAACCATAGGGCACCCGTGCCGTGTCCCCAAAGTAAATAATGGATTCTTTCGGCATTTTTTCCAGTATCTTTTTGCATACCGTAAGGCCGCCGATACCGGAGTCAAAAATACCTATGGGCGCTTGTGCCGGGGAATGTTCCATTAGTGATAACCTGATTGAACCCAACGTTTGTCTTGTACAAGAGCTTCGCTTAAATCTAAATGGGCAGGGAAAAGTTCACGGGGTACGCTGCCGTCGAAAAGGAAGCGTACTTGCTTCACCGCCAGGCCGTCTTCTCCCGTTAACGCCGGCTGGGACATGGTGTTCACAATGCCGAAGGTCATGAGCGCTTCCATTTCCGCGCTTTTGGGGCAATTGTGAGCCAGCAGCATTTCCGACGATAAGTCAATGATCAGCTCGCCGTTCGTCTGCAAATAAAGTCCGCGGATCCGCGTTTGATCGGGGAGGAGGGGCTGCAAAAAACTTTGCTTCGGACCGTTGATGAGTTGGGTCAAGCAGCGCCGGCAATTTTCAACAGTCCGAATACTGTATTCAATGACGGCTGTTTCCGGCGTTAACACATGCCCTTGTTCTGCCACGAAGAAGAGCGTCACTTCTCGGGTGCCGAAGGAGTCGGGCGGATTCTGGATGTCCCCCGCATTGGCGGGTACTTCAGGCGTGTCCGACTTGAGAAAGGACAGGGGATTCTGCCCTTCCGAAAGCATTTGGTTAATGAGCAGTACAAGAATAAAACAGAGCAGGAGCGTGATCCATCCCCAAGTCAATATGCCGAAGCGGCGGAGTATATGTTTTTTTCTGGACTCTTTCATAGTCAATTCCTATAGGCTCGTAAATAGGCTATCCCAAAAGGATCGTATATCTATTGTTTTAAGGAGACCGCAATCGCTTTGGCAAGCTGCGTCGCAATCTCTTCTTGGTAATCGCTTTCACGTAAGAGCGTGGCAGAATCGATATTGCTCAGATAAGCCAGCTCAATCAGTATGACCGGTATCTCGATTTCGCGTTGAAGGATCAACGGACAATTACGGACTAAGATCGTGTTCGAAGGGGTGATCTCCCGTAAAACCTGGGCGAGATGAAAGGCAATGGTGCTCGCTTTCTCCAAGGTCTTTTGCTGCTTGTCATAACGTTTGCGTAATTCTTCCGAAAGTACGGCGTCGCTCGGCAGCGTCGTATAATCCGTGAACAGCACGGTCCCCTGGGTGCGCGGCGTTACTGAAAAGCCGCAATGGAGACTCAAGAAATAATCGGCCGGCGCAGTCTGCGCGATGACCCGACGATTCTCAAGAGAAAGATCCGTGTCTTTGTCTCGGGTCAATTGAACGTTGATCTGTGTGTTTTCTTCCAGCGATTTTTGGATACGTTGTGCAATGGCGAAAGAGATGTCCTTTTCCAAAACATCATTGCCCCCTGTGGCGCCAATGTCTTGCCCGCCATGACCCGGATCCAAGAGGAGCCTGCCTTTGCATTGCGCCAACGCCGACCACTCCAACGATTCTGCTGTTATGGGAGGGAGCTCGTCGTCAACGGTTTCGTCAGCAAGCTCTGCCTCGTCCAAGGCATCTTCTGCAGCGTCGCCCTCGCTGTCTTCTTCCCCTTCTTCTTCATCGGAAAGGGCGTCGGCCGCTTCTGCCGCTTCCACCGATTCCAGAAGCATGGAGTCCGGCATTTCTAAAACCGATTCATCAGGTTCAACAGGCGACAGTTCCACAGAAGGGGGAGCATCTATTTGGGTAACCGGCGTGAAGCTGAGATTGAAGGCAGTCGCGAAAAAGAGGGGTACATCTCTTGTCGAGAGAAAAACCGCGTTGCCGATACGGCGCACAGGCGCATCTAAATAGAAGGAGGAACCTGCTGCACGAACCTGGTTTTCTCTATCCTGTAAATTTACTGTTGTGGCGTTCCAATTGGTTTGGATAAGGTCCGCGTCAAAGGAAACAACCCCGTCAATCTGACGCATGAGGCTGTTCAAATTGACGTAGGCGTTATTGTCTAGGTTTTCGAGGGGAGCGGCTATGGTGATCATGTCTGCGCCGATTTGCGCAGAGTAATAGGCGCTGTCCTGAGTCCGGCCGGGGTGCTGAACAAAACACACAAAAAGGATTGTCAGCAACGGAATGAAGAACGCTTGCTTTTTCATAGAATATCTGACCACCTTCATTTTAAAACAAAAGATTTTACGGGCGGTCAATGCAAAGCACGACGTGCAGCGGCAGCGCCATCAAGGGCGCAGCATGGCAATACGCTTTGTCTCAAAGGGGAATCGTCGCACGAAGAATCTCAGCCCGTACATTCCTTATCCTGTTTATATACCGTGTTAAATACGCTTTCACTGTGAACCCTTCACAGTAACACGCTTTTGAAATCAGCGCCGCCGACCCTAGGAACCTGATGTTGCCCACCGTTGCTTTGGTCCTGAACAAAACAACTTTCTTTCCCAAGATCAGCTTTCGCCTTTCAAAAAGCTTGACGTCATTCTACAGAAAATTGTTGACTAATTCAACCTTAGATGCTTTATGTTTGAAAAATCGGTAAGGAAGCACCACAACTTTACACATGGGTGAGACTAAAGAGAAGGTCATACGCAAAGAGGGTGAACAAAGTGGCGCCATTCCTTATCGTAAACCGAGCAAAATAACCCGTGGAAAATGCCTTTTCCCAATCCTGGGTAAAGCTCCGCCACGCCGCCCCGCTTCTCCAACAGACGCTGTCCCTTATCCTGAATACCTGAAAACCTGTGTAAACCATGATGGAGCCTTATAAAAAAGAGGCGGGGAAAGAATTCGCCCTTTTCCAGCCCTTTTTCCGGAAAGCGCTTTACAGCTTTAGCCTGTAGTATCAAGGCTAAAACACACTATTTTCTGCCTCTAAAACTTTTTATTTTAAATTTATACTTGGGTAAACTGATGGGTATACCCATATATAAACCACAAATCCAATATTTAGTCGGATAAGTTGTTGATAATACGACGATAAGCATAGCGGAGAGCGCCAAAAAGTGCTAATCCTTTCCCTATATAAGTAGAAGCATTGATGCGGCGACGGCTTCTCAAGCTTTAACGACAGAGCGGCGGTATACCACGCCGCTCCGGGTGCCGCAGTAACGTCAACAGAGGATACGGAAAGGAAGCGATGAACAAAGGAGGAGAAATACAAAAGAAGGAAGGAAAGCCTGAAGAGGGTACACGATCCCGAAGAATTGCCATACAAAAATACTATTTATGGCTCCATTGCGAAAATCATCGGACCGTCAAGAATTGTCCCATGACGGGACATCCCCTCTGGCCCTATCGGATGGGATCAGTGCTGCCGCCTGACCCAACCAAAAGGCGGCGGCCCGACCCAATCACGGGAAAAGATTACCGTGTTGACCTGCCGTTGAGCCCTGCGAAAGCCATCGGCGCGGCGTGCCGCTTGTGTGCTGAAAACGTGGAGGAAGTGCGGCACTGCGACTTCTTGGAATGTCCGCTCTGGGCGTATCGCTCAGGGGCGCCGGAGAAAAATGACCTTTCCCTCGTTTCAGGCGGAAGCGCGGCGAAGGCATACCCTTCCAAAGATGAAAACGATAGTCTCAAACAACCTGCAAAAAGCGACAGCCTAGGGGGATCTTATGAACACACAAAAAAATCGTGAACAAGTCATTGCAGAATGCTATCAGGCAGCCCGGGGGGCGGTGGTCTTGCTCAACGCCCGCAGCAAGGAAGCCTGCAGGAAATGGAAGGACATTTCTTTTACGTGTGAAGAGCTCAGCGCTCATTGTCGGAAGGGCGGCAACTATGGTATTCAAACAGGACGTATGTCGGGTTTGGATGTGCTGGACATTGACGCTCCCGAAAACTTTTCTGCCCTCGTGAAAGGTCTCAAAGCCTATACGCCTTACACCAAAACAGG
>JAAYJI010000164.1 GCA_012523015.1 Candidatus Hydrogenedentota bacterium | reverse complement strand
GCTATAAAGTGCAGGGTCGTGGTGAACAGCAAGCGCGTCGGCTGCGCAATGAAGCGCTGGAACTCCAAGGCGCCGGTTGCTTCGCCATCGTTTTGGAATGTATCCCCTCAGAATTAGCCACACAAATTTCCGAAAGCCTCGCCATCCCGACCATCGGTATCGGCGCCGGAGCAGGCTGTGACGGACAGGTACTCGTATCCCATGACATCTTGGGTTGGGGCAAGACACGCTTTGCAAAAACCTTTGCCGACATGCGTACCGTCATGCGAAGTGCTTTCGCTTCCTATATACGTGAAGTCAAAGAGGGCAGTTTCCCCGCTGAGGAGCACGGCTACAAATGATGCAATGGCGCGATCCAAGAGCTATGCGCGCGTGGTCAGAAACGCAGCGCTGTGCAGGGCGAAGTATCGGATTTGTGCCGACCATGGGCGCACTGCACGCGGGACACCTCAGTTTGGTCGAGGCAGCAGCCGCGCAAAATGATTGTGCTGTGGCGAGTATTTTTGTGAATCCGACCCAATTCGCGCCTCATGAAGATTTTGACGCCTATCCCCGAAGCTTGGAAGATGACCTGCGACAATTGGAAACATACGGCGTACAAGCGGTATACTTGCCCACTGCCGCTGTGATGTATCCTGAAGACTACGCCACCTTTGTGGAAGTCAATCAAGTAAGCGAGGGTTTATGCGGCGCGAGCCGACCCCATTTTTTTCGAGGCGTGGCAACAGTGGTAACCAAACTATTCAACGCTGTGCAACCCCATCGTGCCTATTTCGGGCAGAAAGATGCCCAGCAATGCGCTGTTATAAAACGGATGGTTCGCGATTTGGATATGGGTATCGAAATTAAGGAAATGCCCATTGTCCGTGAAGCGGACGGCCTCGCCATGAGCTCGCGCAACGCTTATCTAAGCGCAGCAGACCGCAGCAATGCATTATGTTTGTCTCGTGCGCTCTTTGATGCGGAAGAACGGTTGCGCCGAGGCGAGCGCAGCGTGGAAGTGCTCATTGACGCCGTTAAAGCGGCCATGGCACCGGTGAATATGGAATATGTGATGTTGGTGGATGCCGATACAATGGGCCCGGTAGAACAAATAGCGCGCCCCATTCTCCTCGCCGTGGCGGCACAATTACCGACAGCGCGATTAATCGATAATATTAAATTTGATCCGACAGAAACCGCTGTTTGAAAGGATAGATGTCCGGTTCTGTTTGGAGCCGTAAAAGGAGTATAAGGTCAAATGCTGTTAACCATGATGAAAAGTAAAGTACACCGCGCCACGGTGACCGAGGCAAACCTGAACTATCAGGGAAGCCTGACCTTGGACGAAGACCTTATGGATGCGGCACAAATGCATGAATATGAACAGATTCATGTACTGAATATCAATACGGGCGATCGTTTTGTTACCTATATTATTAAAGGGGAACGAGGCAGCGGAACGGTATGTCTCAATGGTGCCGCAGCACGCTTGGGTCAAGCAGGCGACTTGATTATTGCCATCACCTACGGGCAGATAGACGCCGCCGAAGCAGCACAGCATAAGCCTGTCATGGTTCATGTTGACCACAACAATCACATTACAAGCATTGACTGATAAAGCCATACGCCCTTTGCGGAAGCCTAGCCGCGTTGGCGCAAAAGAGCTGCGCCCCCGCTAATCCCAAGCGCGCGCTTTAACCCACCTGTCCCCTATCAACACCCTGCCTCTTCGCTCATGCCAAGGCCGAACAATAAAGGTTTACCATGTTCCGATTCGTTATCCCTGTCATGCTCCTATGCTTTGTTTCGATGCTTTCTCTTCAAGCGGCGGAAGAAGCAGAATACTCTTTCGATATTTGGGATTGGACAGAACCGGCGCTGGAGCCCCTTCTCTTTAATACGTGGGTGAAAGAACTTGCAGACTTGGGTTTTACCCGTGTGGAACTGAGTGTGCCCTGGTATCTGCTGGAAACGGAGCCCGGCCGTTATGATCTAAGGTGGCTTGAAGAACGGATCCACTCTTGTGAAAAGCTTGGGCTCGGTATGCGGCTGCGCATCAACAGCTATTATCCGAAGATGATCCCCGATTGGTACGAGGGCGATCGGTGGATGGATGTGGATGGAAAAGAAATTGAGTATGCCATCCCCTCCCTCATGGACGCGCGTTTTTGGGAACACTACGCGCCCTTATGCACAGAAATCGCAAAATGCTGCCGCAATCGCAATGTCTTATACAACGCTTTCATCGGCATTCATGGGGAATTGAAATATGGGCACTGGTGGCATTATGACCCCGCCACACTGAAGGCGTGGCGCGAGGTGATCGCAGCGCCCCGACCGGCATGGCTGGCAGAGGCAGCAGGTGATCACCCCTTACCCGATTATCCGCCCGAACCGGAACCCACGGCCGGGCTGCCCGATACGAGCCCTGTCACAATGGCGGTTATCGCCTTTCGCGAATATTGTTGGCACACAGCACTGCAGCGCTTTGAGGAAGCACTGAAAGCCGGCGATCCCGACGCGCGCATTTCCGCTCCCCTCGGCGAAAGCTACCGCCGTGAAAGCGCAGCCATGGCGAACTTAGATTATTTTGGCTTAACCCGCGGCGCAGCACAAGTGGTTCATTCCTACGATTTCTTTTGGCACGCACAAGATCCCGGCTGGGTCGCAGCGGCAAGCGTGGCGGCCTTTCAACGAATCACCGGGCTGCCCGTAGTCTTCGAGTTTGACGGAGCCGCCACACTCGAGACGCTCGGCTATACACTGTCCCAACTGCTTGCCATAGGACAGTCCGCAGCACAAGCAGGCGCAGGACTCAAGATTGCCAACCGCTCGTATTTGTCGGCGTCGCCCTCAGCACAACCTGAGCTTCGCGAATTGCTGCAGCTCTGGCGTGAACAGTGGCGTCCTCCTCTAATCTCCGAACGCAAGGAAACCGTTCTTCTCTTTTTTTCAAAATGGGCGAACTACCTCTACCGTGAAGATACGGAATGGCTTCATGATGCTCAGTTCGGCGTCTATAAATTACTCGTTGACGCCAAGATCCCTGTGCGGATTATTAATGAAGACAATCTTGATGAAGATCTCAGCGGATACCGAGCCTTCTACATGGCGTTCTCGCCGCGCAACCTGTTGCCCTCTTCGGCGCGCAAAAAAATTGACACACTGCCCCTCTTGATCATTGAGGATTTCCCCGAAGCGCCGGCGTTGAAAAACAACAGGGCAACTGGCCTTGCCTCCGGCATCGCCCAACCAACCGTATTTGTGGAAGACTGCCCGGTAGGCGCAGAAGAGCTGGCCCATCTCGGCGCTGGCGATGACTATGCCTTAACACTTGGTGAGCGGCGCTTTTTCGCACACCGCCGGAACCATGTCGTGTGCGGATATCCCGTGGGTTCCCTCTATTTAAAAGGCCCTGATCCCATGGTGCATCAAGGTCTGATTTTATGGGCGCTGCAACAAGGCAGCTGAAACCTTTTTCTGAATCCGACAAAAAAGTTTCGATTAATACCCTTCAATTTTCTTTTCGTCAAAGTCGCCAAACCAATCCTTAAGTTTCTCTTTTGCTTGCTCCCTCACCTCATCATCAATATAGGCTGCAACAGTAGCAAGAGCGGCCGCCATAACGCTGAGATCGTCTACATATCCAACTCCCGGTAAAATATCAGGGATAAGATCTATGGGAAAAATAAAGTAA
Organism: Candidatus Hydrogenedentota bacterium; assembly: GCA_012523015.1. Lineage (NCBI taxonomy): Bacteria > Pseudomonadati > Candidatus Hydrogenedentota > Candidatus Hydrogenedentota bacterium. The sequence continues at coordinate 59,316 of JAAYJI010000164.1, read as the reverse complement.
CCTAATGCCCCTATTATTGCAGTCTTTGCCCATGGAGGCGTTGAAGGTTTTTTCAGGGTGTAGTATAAAAGCAAAGCGACATAAATCACCTTAATCCCCGCTGATTTAGCGTAGCGTATTATTTTATTAAAAAAAGATTCCTCTGAATAATGCTTTTCGTATTTCTGATTCATGGGACATCTCCTTCTGTTCCCTCGTATCAAGTGTATTTTAGAGATTGCAGATTCACACTTAAAGTGCTCCCTCTTTCACAAAACAATAGTACTGCAAATTTTCGATACTAATCCTCTATAATGATAGGGTAGCGTTTCTCCATTATATACCCCATGTTTTCATAGCTCAAAAGGAATACAGCCCTGTTTACCCGAAATAAAACTAAAATTGTATGTACCATCGGTCCCGCTTCCGAATCGTCCCATAGTATGGCAGGACTTTTACGTGCAGGCATGAATGTTGCCCGGCTGAACTTTTCACACGGTGCTTTTGAATGGCACGAAAAGATTATTGATCGGCTTCGCACTGTATCGCAGCAAGAAGGCAGACGCCTTGCCATTATGGCGGATTTACCCGGGCCCAAAATTCGTATTGGCTTGTTGGAAAACGAAGCGATACACTTGAAACAAGGCGACGATTTTACCCTGACAACAGAAGAAATCGTAGGCGATGAAAAACGCGCTTATGTGAGCCTGCCCACGCTGCCCGACAGCGTCAAGGTGGGTGATCAGCTCTTCCTCAACGACGGCATCATCCATCTGGAAGTGTGCGAGATTATGAAGACTGATGTCCGCTGTACCGTTCTTGTAGGCGGCGATCTTCTTTCCAAAAAAGGAGTGAACCTGCCGGGTATTGATCTGGGTATCAGTACCTTCACAGACAGGGATCATGAATGCCTGCGATTCGCCTTGAGCAAAGGAGTTGATGCCGTGAGCCAATCCTTTGTGGCGTGCGCGTCAGACATCCATCTCTTGCGTAACACAGCTGCCCAAATGGGGAAGAACCCTTTTATCATTGCGAAAATAGAGCGCACCCAAGCGCTGGATCATGTGGACAGCATTATTGATGCAGCGGACGGGATTATGATTGCCCGCGGCGACTTGGGCGTGGAAATCCCCTTGGAACGCATCGCTATCGTGCAAAAACAATTGACCCATCGCGCGAACCGCGCCGGCAAACCGGTCATCACTGCCACCCATATGTTGGAATCCATGGTGGACCGCCGTCGGCCGACGCGCGCAGAAGTCACCGATGTGGCGAACGCTATCCTAGACGGTACCGACGCGGTCATGCTCTCCGAGGAATCCGCCTTAGGCAGCTATCCTGTAGAATCTGTGGAAATGCTTTGCAGCATTGCTGCGGGCACCGAGCCCTACCGCCCCTCAGAAACGGCTTGGGAAGCCAACGCCAATTATGAGAAAGCGGACGACGATAATTTGACTGACTACATGTCACGGAATATCAATCATATTGTGGACAGCCTTGAACCTGCGGCAGTTATCGTGCCCACCGCCTCAGGTCATACGGCAAGGATGGTATCGCGCTTCAAACTTCCGTTGTGGATTGTCGCCTTTAGCCGCGACGAAAAAGTATGCCGTGATCTGCAATTCTCTTACGGTGTCCATGGTTGCTGCGAAGAAGAACGATCCGGCGATTGGAAAAGCTTTATTCATGACTGGATGCGCAAGAACGGGCTTCCTGCCGATGGTATGGCGGTACTCGTCCGCGGACCGTCCCGTGAGCATCCCGACGCAAATCACAGCGTCGAAATTATTTTGCCCAACGCGTAATGATCCGGGGCGGAGACCAACGGCGTCACCACTACGCAACGCATGTTCGCCTCTGATTCGATTTAAGACGCGCTCGCCATGACATAAATCCAACGCCCTGCGTAGGCAGGCACCGCGTCAAGGATCAGGATCCCCGCTTCCAGACGAGCATCAAGCACAGCGCCGCGGCTGCCCGGGTGTGCGCCCTGTGCGCATACCTCCACTTGCGTCGCCGTACCCAATTCCGGGACCGGAATGCGCAAGGTACCGGAACCATGATAGAACAGACTCAGCACGGCACCGCCGGGAATCGTTCGGTCTTCGCGAACCGGAGCCCAAGCAATGAGCGGCATGGCCTGATCGGCAAAGGTGGTGGTGATCCCGTCCACCGTGATGGATTGGCTATGACATCCTGTAAAGGCGATGAGCGCGCCCTCGTCATTGACACGAAAACTCAGCGCATGATTGCCGTCGTATGAAACTTTCTTTCCATTCACCTTGAAGTCTTCCAAGTGAATGCGTCCGTCAGGCAGATCAAGAGTCTTTATCAGCGCTTCATCCTCTTCCTGTTTGCGCGCGAAACCGCCGGGCCAATCCTCTTTTAAAGCGTGAAGATGGGGCGCAACGGCCACCGTCTTATTGGGGAAACGGCAACAGAGGTAGTCCGTAGTTCGGGATAGATATTCTGTATTGTCGTTGACGCCCGGGAAAACGCCCGTTGGCGGATAGACACCGAGTGCGACAGCGATTTCAAACCAATGGCGCATTTCATAGCCTAGACTTTTCGATTGATCGTCGCGAGGGCGAAAGCCCAAAGTCGTCACGGTACCCGCGCCAAGACTTCGAAGGGTACCCACCGTATGCTCTTCCACCTGAGCGACCACTTCCGTATCCGCCGCCGCTGTCACGGGATACACCCGATCCACCAAGAAAGAGGTCAAGATGGGCATATCGGGAACAGACGCCAAGGTCCCCGAGAAACGGATATTTCGTCCCGGCAGCAAAAGCCCGTCTTCTTCCGTAGGCGTGTAGGTGGTACCGGTGAGCGTCTCCCATTTTTCAAGAATGGAATCGCCCGCCCTGTTAATCAACGGCGGCGGTCCCGACCAGATCACTTGCCCGCCCTGCTCTGCTAAATCGTGCATCATCGCAAGCAAGGCTTCTTCTGGGAAAGGTTCAAAGAGGGCGGCAAGGGTGGTGAAACGGCGTCCGCCCAACAGTATAGCGCCATCTTCTACCCGCCCCATCTCAAGGAGTTTTTCTTGGGTCACATAATTCGTGTAGCCGTATTGGGTCATCCAACTGCCGAAGCGGTCATTGACCGACACCAGATCAAGAGGATAGAGCATGAGCATTTCCACATCGCGATGCTCCATATCCTGAACCATGCTGAAGTGAGCCGAGCTAAAAGCGCCGAAGGTATTGACCAAGGCATTGCGCAGATGACTGATAGCGCCGGGCATCCCCCAGTGCGCACAATAGGCGTAGGGAATGGGATTGAGAATGCCCGTGGAACAGGCAAGGGCGAGGGCGTAGTAATTACGGTCCAGCCATCCTCCTTCGGGATGATCGTTGCCGCCGCCCGTGAGGAAGTCGTTCCATTTAAAATAATCATGACAAGCGGAGGCGGCTTGATGGACCGTACAAGACCATACAAAATTCGGCGTATATTCGTATTGCTGTTGCGGCCGGTTTTGCCGTTCCACATACCAATGATCAATGGTTGGGCTTTCCGCCCACGTCGCATGAGCCCGTGCCTCCAGACGATGTCCCATCAATCCTTCAACATGTTCTTTGGCGGCAGCGAAAAGATCGACCACCCCATTTTGCAGCATTCGGTAATAATTGGAACGCATCAACGCGGTGCGCCGTATATCCTGCGGTGATGATCCGAATACGTGCATCACATCCATGGTGGCCGTTAAATTGTTAACCGTATCTTCCTGACCATTGACAAAGTAGATCATATACTTTGCAAAATCTTGATAGGCTTCACCATAGCGTTGCGCGAATCGCTTTTCGAAACCCGGGCTCACATAGCGCAGCGCAAATTGTCCGTGATCATGATGTCCAAAATAATTCCAATCTTGTTGGATGTGCATTTCATCACTGTAAAGACCGTTCAACAGAACACCAGCCGCACTATAGCGGTCGCCGAGTTCAGTGAGATAGGGCAGCGCCGAATCGCTAAAATAATCCATTTCCGGCGTACGGTACAGCTGCACGACACAGACCCGATCCAGTCCCTCAGCGCCGCCGCTTCCATGCACGCGTACGCGCACTGCCCCATAATCACCGCTATTATTTTGCAGTCCCTCAAAGACCTCAACGGACGCTGTATCGCTGATATCGACAATGTCTTCAGGCCGCACGACGCGGTAGGGTGTACCGCCAATAGGGCGTTCTCGAAAGGCAAAGACGCGCACACCATCATCCTTCACTTCAACGACACCTTTATTGTTGCCCCAGCGCTGCTGCCGCCAGAGGGACACGCTATAAGCGCCTGTTTCCGGATCGCGCAACCCTTTGCGTACATGCATCCACCGCCCAGATTCACCTGTCGCTTCATGGTATCCGGGCCCGATTTCCAGAGGAGAGAGGAGACTCAGTTCCAAGCCTAAACCATAGCCCTGTGCGAAGCGGCTGATCACGCCAATATGTTCTATGTAAGCGTCACGGTCCGGCGTTAGTTGGCGCGGCTCTTTGAGACCGCCTTCCCTGTATTGGGAAAAAAAGCCATCGAAGGCAAAGATCAACGTCCGTTGTCCCGCGGCTTGGGCACGCTCACAAATCTCACGCAAACTTTCAACTCGCTTGTCGTAGGTCAAGCTTAAATCTACTTTCGCATCGGGGTCCGTCAGTGTCCGCAATTGCTCATCATTCACCAGAATAATATGTTGGCGGTTGAGCAAAAAGCCATAGGGCCCGGGATAGCGGAGCAACTCGCCCGAATACACCAATTCGGGAACGACCTCCGCGGCATCAACAGCGTAAAGAGGGGCGGCGCCAAAGACAATCAAGAGGGAGAAAAGCAGGGTGCAAACAAAAGAAACAGCAGTAGTATTCATAAAAACAATCCTTCAGGCTTAGACGGAAGTGAAGCATACTTCTTCAAGTACGTAAGACAAAGTATAGGGGAAAGACAGCTGTATAAACCACCTCTTTTCTTCAAAAAATCTAGGCCGCTTCGAAATTTATTGGTCGTCTCGGCTTTATAAACTTCCATGGAATAGCCGCCTTATTGGTTGTGTTTTCTCAACGGAGTATGCCACACTATTCGTAGTGCTTGAATCTACAAAAGGAGCCACACCATGAAAACATCCCGCCTGCTGTCTGTTGTTCTGCTGACACTTTTTTTAGTGCCCGCCTACGGTCAGGAACCCCTTCTTAAAAAACTGGAAGATCCCGTAGAAGAGAGGCTTCAAAGCGCGCAATCGACCCAAGCCGATCAGACTGATGTAGCAGTGACCGTTTATAACAGCAACCGTGCTTTGGTACGCGATCGCCGCGCCCTGAAAATGCTGCCCGGAGAACATCCCTTGCGCTTCATGGATGTAGCCTCAGCCATTATTCCGGAAACGGTGAATCTCCGTTCATTGAACGATTCAGGGGCACTCCATATTCTCGAACAGAACTATGAATACGATCTGATGAGCCCGGATAAATTGATGGAAAAGTATGTGGGCAAAGAAGTGTTGCTCGTGAACAAAAACACCGATTACGATTTTTATGAACAGCCGGCAACCTTGCTCAGCGTCAATAACGGTCCCGTATATAAAGTGGAGAATAAGATCTATCTCGGTCATCCGGGCTATGTGGTACTGCCCGAAATCCCCTCCGAATTATTCGCCAAACCAACCTTGGTCTGGTTGCTGGACAACCAAGGCACGGATCATGAAGTAGAAGTCAGTTACATGACAAACGACATCAATTGGCAGGCCGATTATGTACTTACTATGAATCGTGAAGAAACGCTTATTGATCTTGAGGGCTGGGTGACCCTTAACAATCAGTCAGGAACTACTTATCAAGACGCCCAATTGAAGTTGGTCGCCGGTGATGTGAACGTGGCTTCCCCGCAATATCGCATGCAATCGAAACAAGTCATGGCGGATATGGCGATGGCGGGCGCAGCACCCATGATGGAGGAAGAGGCCTTTTCGGAATACCACCTTTATACCTTGGAGCGGCGCACAACCATAGCGGAAAATCAAACGAAGCAAGTAAGCCTGCTCCGCGGCAGTAATATTACCGTTGAAAAAGAGTATCAATTCCGAGGCAGTACGACAAATTACAGCCCTCAGCGGAAACAACAGCAGAATCTACATGCTGATGTGGTCTTGAAGTTTAAAAATTCTGAAGATAATGGACTCGGTATTCCCTTGCCCGCAGGTGTCTTGCGTGTGTATCAAGCGGACAAGTCGGGTATGCTCCAATTTTCCGGCGAGGATCGCATCCAACATATCCCGAAAAATGAAAATGTCCGTTTGATTATGGGCAGAGCATTTGATGTAGTAGCCGACCGCGTACAGACTGAGTGGCAATCGCTTGGACCAAGGACTGAAACAGCCTTTACCATTTCAGTGCGCAATCGCAAAGACACGCCCATTACCGTAGATTTGATTGAGCCCATGCCCAACGCTAATTGGGAGATCATCGAAGAATCTGCAGCCCACGTAAAAAGAGATGCACAGACGATCGTCTATACATTAGCCGTCGATGCAGATAGCGAAGCAATTCTCACGTACCGAGTAAAGAATATAATTTTTTAAGATGAAACAATTGACCACTGCACAAATGCGCGAAGCCGACCGCCGCTGTATTGAAGACTTGGGCATGCCCGGCGTCGTATTGATGAACAATGCGGGCACAGCAGTCTTCAACCACATCACCCGCGGACCTGTAGGCGTGGTTTGCGGTAAAGGCAACAACGGAGGCGACGGCTTTGTGGTCGCGCGGCTGGCCCTCTTAGCCGGATTTGAAACCCGAGTGGTGCTGACAGCGGAACCTGATGCCGTCAGGGGCGATGCTGCTGTCTTTATGCGCTTGTACCAAAATATCGGCGGCTCCCTGATCAGCGCTGCTACAGAAGAGGAAGCAATCCAAGCCGTGACGGCACTGTCGGACTGCGCGGTACTCGTCGATGCTCTTTTAGGCACCGGTATCAAGGGCAGCCTTCACGGCCCTGTTCGCGCTGCTATCGCCGCATGGCCCTCCGTCTACACGATCGCTGTCGATCTGCCCTCCGGCATGGATTCTGATACAGGGCAATCCTGCGGGCGCTGCATTCGCGCTAATCTTACCGTGACCTTTGCCTTTGCCAAGCAAGGTTTTGCTGCTCCGGAAGCACGCGCCAATTTAGGAAAATTGGTCGTGGCAGACATCGGTATTCCTGATTGCTGCTCTGATGATGAGGCTTGGGCACGGTGTAAACCGGCGCCAAGCCGTTAACCCTCAGCGTAATTGTCAGTAATTAACGAGAATAAAATCCTGTCCGTCAAAATAAATAGACTCATCTATTTCAAAAAGGGTGAACGGATCGTCCACAGCTTCATCAAAATCAAAGCGTAACATGGCGCCAAAGGAGGCAAAAGGCAGGGGCTGCGAACCGGACAAGGTAATCCATTGTCCGTCTTCGCCGTCATCCTCAATATCCATGGTCCAATTTGCCAACAAGCCATCATTCGAGGCGCTGACCACCGAAGTCGTAAAGGGGTAAGCGCTCTGTACGTGCAAACGTAAATCTTCAATGCCGTTGGGCACATAGGCAGCCCGTAAAAATACGGTGGAATTATCCGGCGTATCGGACTGCATCAGCACCACCTTGCCTTGCAGCGGGTCACCGGCATAGCTGAGGGCACGGAACGATTTGTCGGCGCGCCAGCTCGCTTCCGTATTGCCATAGATCAGTTTAATAGAGGGTGTCACGTTTTTATTGTCCCGGCGCAGGCTTGCCCACCGAATGACATACTGACCGCTGAGATCTTCCACCACACGTTGGAAGGAATAATGAAGCTCTTCGATGGAAGCTGCGGAAATAGCGCGGCCTCCCGTGCCCAAGGCAACTGTTATCAAGTCGGCGGCTTCCATAGTATCGCCGAAGGTAATAACAACGATACGTACGCCGAGTTTTTTGGCAGAACTAATAATGCTCGGCGCACTTACAAGACTGGATGTGTCGATTCCATTGCAGAATAAGACGATATATTTTTCGTCGGTGGCATTGGATTCCAACGCACTGAAGCGAGACAAGGAAGACGCCAGCGCATCATATACCCGTGATCCGGATGCCCAACCACTAAACTGTTCCGCCCTGATTTTTTTTATTTTATCGGCCACATAGGCGTGATTCATGGTAAAGGGAATCAGCAGCGAGGAGCTCAGGTTATCCCGATAAAAGCCGCTCACCCCGACAAATACGTCTTCGTTTAATTCGGGAAGCAACATGTCGGTGACCGCATTTTCCATCTCATCAATGGCGTTGGGAAGATTGCGCATATAGGCACTATAATCCAGAATGACTTCCATCCATAATTGCCGTGCCGCGCCACGCTGCATGAGCAAGCCGTGGGAAGGTCCTACAGCCAGATCATCCTCCCAGCCATAGACTTGGAACTGGGCGGGTTCTCCCGTAACGGATCGGTTTGTTCCATCACGCAAGGAAAAAGCCAACTCCACCAAATAGGGTGAACTATAGGTCACCACCGGCGTTTGGATATTTAGTTTATCCAGCCGCTCTACAAGGCGATCCTGCACCACCTTGACACGGATAGAAACAGACTTTACGCCTGGGGCAGACAAGGTAATGTTGCCTTCATTTTCTCCTTCTTTGGTAATGAGGCTGCGATCAATACGCACTTCAATCTTGTTTCCGACCAGGCTCCCGCCCCTAGGCGCTTCGCTTGGAACAACGTCCGGCGAAACCAAGATCCAATTTTTGTTCGGTTTCACATGGATGTCTATCGTACCCAGTTCGGTACTGGCATTCGCCACATCAAAATACATGGGGTTCGTATCACGTTCGAAATTAAGTTCGGCGCGGCTCACCCAAATGGCATCTACATCGCAGCCGGCAAGGAACAGCACGGAAAGGATACAGAGACTGAGCAGCCCAAGTTGTTTTTTAGATGACATAAAATCTACCTCCTGAGTTTTGAAGCGGCTTAAAGCCAACATTCTTGGGAGTAACATCGAGAATCACTATTATAGTTTCTACTACTATTTTACACATATTTGTATCGGATCTACTACTTCAAGAATTAAAATGCTGTGAAGGATTGCAGTTCTTTATGTTATTAACGCCAACAGCCACTCTCAAGTACTTGCAAACCATCCAAATACTCACGGTCGTGAGCCGCATACATAAAGCACTCCATCACTTCGCCATCTATAAGTACTTTGACGCGGAACCTGTCAAAGAGCACACCAACACCTTCATAGCGATCTATATGTCTAAGTACTTCATCATCGATTTCCCACACTTCACCCTTGATTGTACCGGTTGGCGTATCCATGGACACCGTCGGAAAGCCGCCGTCATACATTGTATATTTATCTTGGGTCTCACCGTCTCCAATAAATGCAGCGTTGCCCCATTGACTCAGCTCTGCCCTCTGTCCTCGTTTGAGCGTTCCATAAACAAATACTTTGTGCATTCAAAGTCCCCTCAAGGTTATAATCATTGGGTGCAACTACCCAATGATTTGACTGCAACTGCATTTCTAACTATTATACCATTGAACTTCGATAGTGTCACATCGCCTACAGACACTATGCATCGAATCCCTGTTTTATAATACGAATTTTAACCGAAAATCGGATACTTATTTTTGATATGAGTCTCATACGACTGGAAAATGTCTGTAAAAGCTATTCCGGGGAAAGACTCCTGGATAATGTCAACTTCCGCATAGAAAACGGAGAACGGATCGCACTGATCGGACGCAACGGTACGGGTAAAACGACCCTGTTTCGCTTAATTACGGGTGAAACAGAAACGGATGGTGGTGTGGTAGAGCGTATGCGGCGTATACGGACGGTCTACTTGTCTCAAATACCGGAAGTCTCACCCGAACAAAGCATTTATGAAATTGCTTTACATTCCTTTGCTGATTTGCTTGAACAAGAAAAAGTGCTGCAGGAACTGGAGCATCGGCTTGCGCAGGACTCGGACGAGGTATTGTTGACGCGCTACGGAGAATTGCAGCATCTCTTCACGCAACAAGGCGGTTATGAATTTCGCGTGCGCACCCGGCAAATACTCTGCGGGCTGGGCTTTCATCCCGATGAATTTACCAAGCCTTTCCAATCCTTAAGCGGCGGCTGGCGCGCACGGCTCCTACTTTCCCTTGCTTTGTTGCGCGATGCCGATCTGCTGCTCCTCGACGAACCGGAAAACCATCTGGATATGGAGGCGCGCGAATGGCTGGAAGAACATTTGCGTAACCGTCCCGAAGCCATCGTACTCATCTCACACGATCGGCGCATGGTCAATACCCTGGCCCGTCGTGTGATCGAATTAGAACGGGGCGAAGCCCTATGCTTTACAGGCAATTATGATCGCTGGTTAAAAGAGAAACTGCTTCGCCGTGAGCAGCAACAACGCGCCTTTTCGCGGCAAGATGCCTTTATCCAAAAGGAAATGGCATGGATTGACCGTTTCCGTTATAAAAACACCAAGGCGCGGCAAGCTCAAAATAGGCTGAAGCGCTTGGAAAAACTGGAGGTCGTGGAAGCACCGCCCGCTGAAATGGGAGCCGCCTCTTTTCAGATGGGCGCCGTGGAACGGAGCGGAGACATCGTATTGAACGCCCAAGACCTGAGTATGGGCTACAACGGATCAAGCCTCTACAGCGGTCTGTCCTTTTCGCTCCATCGCGGCGACAGGCTTGGTATTATCGGACCCAACGGATCGGGAAAAACAACCTTGCTGCGGCAATTGATCGGCAAACACAAAGGATGGAGCGGTACCATTTGGATGGGCGCCAACGTGATGCCCGCTTTTTATGATCAGCATCAGGAAAGCCTGCAAAATGATCGGGATCTGCTCAGCGAAATGCAGGCGTTTCGGCCCGATTGGTCGGCACAGCTGTGCAGAAACCATCTTGCCCGATTCCTATTCACCGGCGACGAAGTATTTAAAGCCGCCTCCATCTTAAGCGGTGGTGAACGCAGCCGTCTCGCCTTAGCAAAATTGGTCGCCTCTGATGCCAACTTGCTGCTCCTTGATGAGCCGACCAACCACCTGGATATGGCGTCGCGGGAAGCGCTGGAATCAGCTTTGGAGGACTACGAAGGTACACTGGTCGTCGTCAGCCATGACCGAACCTTGATTGATAAGGTGGCGGAACGGCTTGTGGTCATTGAAGAGGGTAAGGCGCAGCTCTTTTACGGCAACTTCTCCGATTGGCGTTTATACCAAAAGGAACAAGGTCTGGAAGAGCGCAGGATTGTTGATGAAGAAACCGTGGAGCGCCGCCAAAAACAGAGCGCTATCCGAGAAGAGAAAAAAGCCCAAGAACGGGAAGACCGACGCAAACAACGACGCGTTGAAGCCCTGGAAAAAGAAATCGAGGCTGCAGAAGACGCCATAGAAGCCTTAAACAGCCGCTTCGCAGAAATTGATCCGGCCGACTTTTCTCTTGCACAGTCGCTTAAAGAAGAGTATGATACGATTCAGCAAGCGGTAGAATCTTTATATGAAGAATGGACCGCACTTCAGGAAGAATAAGGTAACGGGAGAGAAAGAACAGCAATCCCTTTTCTAAAACAATCTGACACGCCGAATGTTTATTCTCCGCGGCAAAGGCAGCTATAAGGAAAAAACATGTCAATCCCAAAACAAATTTGTATGAGTCTGCTTGTTGTTTTTTTAAGCACAATCCCTGTGATCGCACAGGAATTGGTCAAAGAAAAAGACATCGTCATTTATCAGGATGAACGCTTTTACAGCGCCTTTCCCTCCATCATAATGCGGCCCGACGGAGAATTGATTACCGCATTTCGACGCGCCCCGGAACGGCGTTATCTCGGTGAAGCCTCTACCGATCATACGGATCCCAATAGTTACCTCGTTTTGGTGCGGTCGCAAGACAATGGAGAAACGTGGAGCACAGAACCGGAATTGATCTTTGCCCACCCCTTTGGCGGCTCTCAGGATCCCTGTCTCATTCAACTCAAAAACAATAATCTGCTTTGCAGCAGCTATGGTTGGGCACGGATCCAGCCCGAAGTGGCAGAAAAGATTGATACCATCGTCCATGACGGCGGCTTTGTTTTTATGGGCGGGTATTTGCTTCAATCTGAAGATGGCGGAAAGCACTGGAGCGGACCCATCATACCGCCGCCCGTACCGGGCAAAACAGAACAAAACCTATTCAAAGAGCCTTGTCCCGCCTATAATCGCGGGCCCATGTGGGAAGGACGTGACGGATTGCTCTACTGGGCGGTGGCGTGTCGGGCAGACTCAGAATCCGGCCGTACGGAAGTACATTTGATGGTTTCGCCCGATGGGGGAAGCACTTGGGATTACCGCTGCCCTATCGCAACAGACCCTGAAATTACTTTCAACGAAACGGCGTTGATCGAAACACAAAAAGGCACGCTCATTGCCTTTTTGCGTACCGCATACCTGGATGACCACACCGTCGTGGCACGCTCGGAAGATGGCGGCAAAAGCTTTTTACCATGGGAAGATACCGGATTCAAAGGACATCCCCACTGCGCCACGTGCCTGCCCGATGGCAGGATCTTGCTCGTCTATGGGTACAGGCATAAGCCTTACGGCATCAGAGCGCGCATATTAGATCCCGAAGCAACGAATTTCGCAGACAGTACGGAAATCGTCTTGCGCGAAGACGGCGGCAATAGTGACCTCGGTTATCCGTGGGTCACCGCCATGGCAGACGGCCGCTATCTTGTCGTCTATTATTTTAATCAAGACAATGGAATTCGCCACATTGCGGGCAGCATCCTGTCCTTAAATTCGGAGTAATGATCTGTTTTTTCGCGTCGCCACGGCAAAATCCGAAGCGTGAAAAGAGCGGAAGCATTGCAAAATATCTTCCTGCTAGCAATTTGACGGCGTTTTTGTTACACTATAGGGTGTATGCAGAAAGATGGATAAGTGCATACCCAGTACCTGTACGAATAGTTATTGCATCAAAGCGATAAAAAGAAGGTATCATGACAGCCCAAACACCAGAGCCATGGATCAAGCCACAGGAAAGTAATGCCGTGCCCGATGCGAAAGTGTCGGATACCGCATCCGCACTGCAGCAGCTTGAAGACGACGCCCTGATGGCAGAACACAAAAAGGGGTCGGAAGCCGCTTTCGAAGAACTGGTTCACCGCTATCAACGCAGTATCTTCGGCTATGCCTATCAGATGTTACGGAATAAGCATATTGCCGAAGAAATTACACAAGAAGTATTCGTGGCGCTCGTCCACAACGCCGACCGCTACAAAAGGCAGGGCAAATTCGCATCCTATCTTTTCGCCATTGCCTCCAATAAGATACACAAGGAATGGGAACAGCGCCGTACACGCCCCAAGTTTTTCAGCCTGTCTTTCTGGAACAATACGGCAGTCAGCGAAGATGACGACAATATTCCCATGGACGCCATTGAAGATGAAACGGCTTGTGTCGTTCATGCCTTCGAATTGGGAGAAGTATCAGAGGCCGTTAACGCGGCATTGCAACATTTATCAGAACATTATCGGGAAGCCTTTGTGCTCCGCCGATTTATGGATTTGTCGTACGAGGAAATTTCAGAAATTACGGACTGCCCCATAGGCACCATTAAATCCCGCGTTGTACGGGCAGAGCGGGGACTAAGACCTCATCTGGAACGATTTCGGGAATATTTACAAGATTAAACGGAGTCCCATCCTATGCGACTCAATTACAAGGGCATCGGTCATCCGACACAAGGCCAACTGGTAGACTTTGCAGAGTCATTGCTTGATCCCAATGGCTCTGTCTCGTCCTTGTTGGCAGCGCATATTGCTTCCTGCTCCCGTTGTGCCGGGGAAATCAGGCGCATGCGCACCTCCCTTGAGCTGGTGGAATTATCCTCTTCTCCCGCACCATCCGGCGCCCTAACACAGGAAATCATTCTTCGAGCACGCCGTGAATTGAACCGACGCAGTGCCCCGCCTCCGAAAAAACAATACTTCCGCGCCTTTCAATTCGCAGCCTGTGCGGCGGCGTTACTTTTAATCACGCCCCTTTACTTTAGGACAGCGCTGCAAGACGCCGTGATCCGATCCGAAACAGCCGCTTTCAGCATGACATTACCTACCTATAAAAGAACGGATCATTCGGGAGAATTGTTACGGCATACGGCTGCACTGGAAGCGCTCTCCTCATCACCTGCTATCAGAAACGATGCACTCGACTCACCGCGCAAAAAAGAATATCGGCGGTCTCTTGAGTTGTTGGATAATGATTTGAAAGCGGCACAAGCCGCGCTGCAACGTAATCCCGGGCATAATCGCGCGAATCAGGTATTTGTTTTAAGCCTTGAACGTCAGATGGAAGATTTGCGAGATCTCTATTTTGACCGCAGTCTTTAGGGGACCTTATGACAGGAAGTAGTAAATGAAAGACATTCACGGGAGAAGGCTTTTCTTTTTTTTACTGTTGGCGCTGGTGATGGAGTGTACAGCAGGCGCACAAATCATCGAGAACATCCAGACCGGAATCGAAGATTTGGCACGGGGCATGGATTATCTGGGGCGGCGCACAGGCGAGATCATCGGATCGGGCTTATCCTTTTCTGAAGGGGACAGCACCGTAGTTGTCGCAGAACGTACCTTCGACGAACAATACTCCGTCGGCCCAACGCCCATGCTTTTCCTTTCCAATGAATTTGGTGAAATACGCGTCAATGTCTGGAACGAACGTCTGGTACGCATCAACGCCTCCATTATGGTCGGGGCAGAGACGCGGGCGGCGGCAGAACAAGTGGCAGAACTTATAGACGTCAACGTGACAGAAGGAATCGACTTTCTCGAGTGCCGCTCACAGCTGCCCGATATTAAAGGGGGCGGCAAGGTGTCCATGACCGTAAACTATCAAGTCTTGTTGCCCCGCGATGCGAATCTCTCTGTCGAAAACTATTTTGGTGATGTCTATGTCGCCGGTCTAGCCGGAACCCTCACTGCAGGCGTGCAATATGGCGACTTGGAATTGTCTCAAATCAGCGGTACCGTCCGCGCTCAGGTCATTGGAGCCTTCCAAGTGCGCGCCGCCGGCTTAAAACAAGGCGGTGTCTTTACCCTGCAAAATGCCGATGCCGATTTCAGCGATTTCCAAGGCGAACTTTCAGTCCAGCATTTCCGAGGATCCGTAACCTTCCGACGCCCCGCGCCCCAGTCGTCCATCATACTTTCCAGTGACAACGGGCACGTGCAGATTGTGCTGCCCGCAACGACCCGCCCCGATCTCAATGCGACCCTTTCCTACGGGAAGTTTGAATCGCAAGTGGAAGTTACCCGTCAAGAACGGGGCAGGCAATTACTGGTCAAACGATCTGATGCCGATGCAGATCACCACATCCTCATCAACGCGGCTTTCAGCGATGTCTCCATTGCCATGGAAGGCAAAAACTTTGAAGGTGCATTGCCTGCACATAGTGACTTCAAAGCCTTTACCGACCTCGTCACAGAAAACATTCCTATCTCTGAAGACAATTCTATGGTTCTGCAAGCCATACCCGGCAATATCCATATTGAAGGCATTGAAGGGACGGAGCTCTCCCTTGCGGCGACACGCGTTGTATGGGCGCCCTCGGTGGCAGCGGGTATGGGCGCGCTGGAGGCGCTGCACTTGGACACCGACCAAAACGCGTCGCTCCTCTCCTTGAAAAGCCTTGTTGCCGGATCCATGGCAACTTGGGGCTGTGAATCCTATCGCGTCGACTTTGATGTCCAAGCACCGCATAGCATGCCTATGGTCATCACCGCCGAGGAAGGGATAACAACCATTACCAACATGACCAACGGATGCCAATTAAGCCAGAAAAAAGGAGAGATCATTCTGGACAGCTGTCAAGGCGAATTGCGTATCGACAATAAAACCGGCGCAGTAACACTCAAGAACTGTGGCGGAGCAGCCGTGATCAACACACGCTCCGGCGCTGCCGTCGTGGAATCCATGGACGGCAATCTCGTCTTGAATGTGGCAGAAGGCCCGGTCTATATAGACGCCCCGGGAGGGGATGTCTCCATACATTGTAAAGGTGGAGATGTACGTCTCTTATCTTTGGAACCGGTTCGAGGCAACTACGACATCTTAGTGGAGGACGGGAATTTGAATGCCTTTATCAATCCAAATTCTGATGCTTCCATTACGGTTAGGACCGGCGGCGGACGCGTGCAAAGTGCCTTACCGCTTTTAGGATCCATTAACCAGGATGTCCAGGAATTTTTCGGACGCATCAACGAAGGCAACTACACGGTAGTCCTCGAAAGCCGTAACGGCGATGTCATTTTGAATTGAGCGCGGCTCACAGATTGACACAAAAGCAAAGAACCTTAGCCATAGGAAAGGGAGGGAATGCATATGGGGAAAAAGATTTGTGTCCTCGCCGGGAGTCTTGTCTTGCTTGGGCTTGTCCTCGGTATAGGACTGTACTTTACCCGATGGAATTCCCCCATAGAGGATGAGGTATTCACCGCTATAGAAGACTTAGAGCCTCTCCTTGAGAGCGGGGATGTCGTTGCTGCGCCTATCGCCGCCGCCGATGTAAACCTTGCGATATCCCTCATAGAACCGACACCTGTACATAACGGTCCCTCTGTGGTAGTCTCTGTTGCCGGCGCAGTACGACGGGCAGGCACCTATACATTCCAAGAGGGACAGCGCGTTCAAGCCGCCCTGAATAAAGCCGGCGGATTTCTCGAAGACGCAGACATGAGTGATATCAACATTGCCGCGTCCTTAATAGATTGCAGTGATTTATATATTCCCTTTCAGGAAATTAAAAGCGGTACAGATCAAGGGGTTGCGATGCGGCGCAGCGCTTTATCCAACAACGTGAATACAAGATCTTATACGCGCAGCGGCTGGCAAGCTCCCTCCGCAAAATCACCGGGATTACCTATAGACCATCAAACCGGGGCGGCGGCAAGTGAAACCTATGGAGAAGCCGCTGCAGCCCCTAAAGTAACGCAAACAAATGGGTTGATCGATCTGAACACGGCATCCCTCACAGAATTACAGCAATTGCCGGGCATCGGTCCCAAGACTGCAGAAAAAATTGTTGCCTATCGCGAGCAATGTCCTTTCCAAAAGATTGAAGATCTCATGGAAGTCTCCGGTATTGGTGAGAAAAAATTCGACGCCGTGCGGCTTCTTATTAGGGTGGAATAAAATCCGGTCTTCCATGTACGCTCCACAGCGCACACGAAAGCTTCGATGCTCACCAAAGATTTCTCTGTTCTCAATCGTCGTGGATGGTGGGGCGCTCGGACAGTTGTAAGTGTTTCTCCTTTTATACGGCCATTTCGTGTAAAATAGTGGTAGGACATTATGGACTCCTTCGGGTGTTTTGCTAGAACTATTCTACGGAGGATCTCTGTGATGTCCTCTTTTTTTGAACCGGTCGTATTTCAACCTTAAATCGGCTTCTTGAAAAACGCATGCCATCTATTACGTCACACGGAGACGGTCGTGCTACCATGATAAGCGACCATTAGTTCGCGCACTGACGCGGTGCCGATAAGAAAGTGCAACCCGGAAAGCACGGTTATGTATGAAACAAATGCCCACGGTTCCGATGACCACCTCAGAAACTGTGTTGTGGTGGTAATCCCTTGTTTCAATGCAGGGCCGCGTCTCCGTCCCGTCCTGGAAGAAAGCTTCCAGTATGTGAACAGGGTCATAGTTGTCGATGATGGCAGTACGGACGGCGGCACGGAAGACATCGAAAACGAAGCTGTTACGCTCATTCGATTCCCTCATAACAAAGGTAAAGGACATGCGCTGAATGCCGGTATACGCCGTGCCATCGCCATGCCCGGCCTAAAGTGCATTGCCTTGCTCGACGCCGACGGACAGCATAATCCCCACGAACTGCCCCATTTGTTTGCGGTCTTCCAAGAAACTGTCGCCGATTTACTGGTCGGTTCTCGCCATTTAGACAAATCCAAAACACCGTGGCGCAGCCGATTCGGGAATCGACTGACTGCGTGGATCATGAACCGATTTTTCGCCTGCCCTTTAAGCGATACCCAATGCGGCTATCGCTTGTTATCGCCGGGCTTTGCACAAGACTTCGTCCACGCCGTTCCCTGTGGACGCTACGAGACCGAGCTGCTCATGATTCTTTACGCGATTCGGCGCGGGTATCAATTACAGGCTGCATCGGTCTCCACGCTCTACGAGCCGGGCAATCGAAGTTCTCATTTTCGTAAGTTCCGCGATTCATCCCGTATCTATAGCGCTTTGCTCCGCTCCCGCTTCACGTCCAAGCTGTTTCACCCCGGCCCCGCCGACAACGAACACGACCAACCGGCAGGAAAAGAAAATGATCGTCCTTCTTGAAAAGAGCCGCCCATCATGAATAGCGTGTCAAAGTGCTGCTATTCCTTCTTTGTGGGACTGGTCTTCCTGCTAGCCGTCTCGACCACGTCGTCTTGGGGGCAAGATCTACCCATTTCAACGGGAATGACTGTCTACCGTCAGCATGAATCCTTTTACCATCCCGGGCAGCCCTTTGATATAACCATCACCATACTAGGTGCAGATCTGGACAATGCACGGGCTATCGGATTGGAAGAATATCTTCCCGAAGACTGGCGCTTCTTATCCCTTCAAGGCGATGCTTATTCCACACCTGCTGTGGCGCCGGAACCGAACAGCATGCCGCCCTTCGGCTTTGCGTGGATCGTCCCGCCTCGACCAATCTGTGTATTTACGTATACGGTTCTTGTGCCGGAAAGCGCTTGGGGCAATAAGGAACTTTTGGGAAATCTCGAATATCGCCTTGGTGACGGTCCTTTGTGGGCGGCACCTCCAATTAGCTTTGTTGAAGGTCCCGAACCACAGGCGCCGGAATTAACGCTGCTGGGAGCGAACCCCCTCGAAATACAACTCCATGCACTGTGGCAGGAACCCGGCTATACTGCAATCGATCACGATAAACAGGATATATCCGCCTACGTTTTGGTCACCGGTTCTGTGGACACGCAAACTCCCGGTGAGTACACCCTCGAATACAGTGTGAGTTCAAGAACGAGTGAACAAAACGCCACCGCCACACGGCACGTAATTGTGCTGGAGGAAGAGGAAGCGCTGCCCGCAAGAGATCGTCCTGCTTCAATTACCGCGCCGCCGCTGCCTATGGCGATACAACAAAGCGCTCCCTCAACACCTGCCCTTCAGGATCAACAAGACGCAGCCAGTGCACCCCTCACAGAAGAAGCACAGCAACATAGGGCACTTGATCTGCCTGATCTCTCCGCGTTACGGCCAAAATCCTTTAAAGACGAACTGGAAGAAAGAAGTACCGATACGGAAGGAGAACAACAGGCTGACACGGAAACAGAAGGGGACGGTAATATAGGAGAGGAAAAAAAGGAAGCGGCGCTGCTCCATGCGGAGGAATCGAAAAGAAAACAAGAAGAGATGATTCCCGGGCAGGGTTCAAGGGCAAAGACTATGAGAGGCTCTCAAAATAGAGACCTGCCAACAGAAGAGCCCCAAGAAGGCTTCCGCGTATATTTGGTTGTTGCCCTAATACTTGTTGGAATTCCCCTAGCCGCAGGCACCTATCTGATCCGACAAAGAGCCTATAAACCGGGGAATCGACGCCGCGGGAAAAAAGAGCGCTAAAGGGGCAATTGTGTATCGGAGAGGTCAGTAAAGATCAACACTACTCATCCAGATGGGAACCTTCCCACTGGATGCGCCAGACGGGGGCGTATTTGACGACCCAATCAGCGGCAGCAGCACGGCCGAGATCTTTCCGTGCTTTTTCAGACTCAATCCATTTGTGCCGTGAGATGGTCTCGCGCTGATCATGGAGCATACATTGCATACGGCGGGCGCGCCATGCGTCGCAATGATTGTCGTTCCAGTCTTGGCATGCTTCTTCATAAGATACATCACGATCCCACGCTTTCATGAGCGACTCACGATGACGAGAGATGGCACGTTTTTCAGCTTCTTTTAATAAGTTGCGGGCTACTTCATAACAGCGTTTCAATTCGTCTTCTGTATATTGCAACATGGTAGCAAATCCCTTTTATTAAAACTGATATTTATGAATTATAAACAGAAGAATGACAAAAATCAACTCTCTATTGATTGTACCATGAAATTGTCAGCGATATGGGCTATTCGTCAATCCATTATCGAATTAAACAATAGTATTCCTTGTAATCCCATTAAATTTTAAAGACTGGATCTCGATTCAGGAGGATATATTCCCTATAATCCCATATTCAGGAGTTATAACAATTGGATCAATAACGAAATTAAAGAAGGAATAATGAACCTTGGATCAACGAAACACGGCGCCAAAATGGAAAGAATAATGTTCCGTGGCTCCTCTAAAATACCCCTGATTACAGATAACACCAAAAAAAATCCGGAGGCGAGCCTAAACCGCCTCCGGATCCTGATCAAGAATATTTTCTCAGCAGCCATAAAATCGCTTAAAGCTGCTGTTTTGCATCCCTATTATTTCTCAAATTCAGATACAACTTGGTTGAAATATTCGACACACGCCGCGATATCCGGTACATTGTTATCCCAATTGTACTCATATTCGATGGAGAACACGGGGGTTTCAACACCCTGGTCCTTGACTTCCTTTAACAGGGCTTTAAGATCCAAAGCGCCGGTTCCCCAGATCACATCATGGGCGTCCGCTTCGCCTGCCGCATTGAGATCTTTGAGGTGGAAGGAGATGAGACGTCCTTTGAGCGCTTTTACCGCATCAAGCGGATCCAGCCCGGAGCGGGACCAGTGCCCTGTATCGGCACAAACACCAAGGCGCGGGCTGCAGTCCTCCAAGGCATCCAATGCCACCTTATAATCCCAATAGTAGGAAGGTTTGGGATGATTATGAATGGCAACATTGATATTGTATTCTTTTGCCAATTCATCAATAGCAGGCAGGTTCTTCTTCGCCGGTTCCGATACGACCGTCTCAATGCCCATCACTTTCGCAAACTCAAATACTTTCCGCGCCTCAGTTTCATTTCGGGAAAGGCCGACCACGCCATAACACAGCAATTTCACTCCTGCCTCTTCCAATTTCTGCTGCGCCAGCAGACGGTGTTCTTCGCTCATGGTATGGTCGAATTTGACGGTTTCAGGCAGAACAAGACTTAAGCGTTGTCCGGGAAAAGCCTCTGCATATTTCAAGCCAATGGAGGCGGTCTTATCGATAGCTTCCATAAAGCTGAACTTGTTAAAACTCCACAACTGGCAGCCGATACGCCAGCCGATGGCGTCCGCGTCGGGGGCTGTGGAATCGGCAGCGGCTACACCGACGACAACGCCGGGCAACGCAAAGACAAGTGCCATACTTGAGAAAGCCAAAGCGAGGTTTGCTGATTTCATGTTACTCTCCTTTTTGGGTTGAAAAATAAAGATGCTGCAACAAAGATAATGTTACAGAACAGGACAACTCTCAAATTGTATAATAACACTCGTCATGATTCTTCACAAAATTTCATGGCAGAAAAAAACAGGCATGATGAAGGAGACGGGGAGCAGTGCGGAAATCGGCGCGAAGATATTTTAGATCAGCAGCAGCGGCGGGCAAGGATTATCTCAGGGGCAGCATTAATCCTTCCAGATCGGCAAGGGAAAGTTCAGAAAGTTCGCCGCTTTCCATGGCGCCCCAAAAATACTTTTTCACAGCATGATATCCCAACCGTCCGGGCTCTTCATTCGATGCCGTTCCCGTCATCATGACGGCGCAACAGTCCAATTGCTGCAGCATATGGGTTTCAATTTTTGCCAGAAAGGCGCGGCGCTCACCGAGCTTGAGAGCAGGGTCAAAGACAAGACGATCTAAAGCGAAGTAGCGTTCCCCCCGATACACAGGATTGATGTAACCGTGGGCGAGCGCCAGCGGAACCCCCTGGCGCGATAAAAGCCAGCCGAAAGCCTGAATGTCTTCTTGATGAAAAGTAGTCTCCCAAAGGAGTTGTTGCGGCGCGTAATTAAGCGTGACCCCGTCCGTCTGAAAACACTTTTTGAGTAAAGACACTGCCAAGTCCACATTCTCTTGTCCAATGGGCTTCAACACATAATCTTTGGGAAGACGATTGAAGAAGCGGCGGCAGGCGTATAAGAAAGTGAGCAAGGTCATGCCCAGCTTTTCTTTTTTAGAAATGCGCCCCATAACAGCGGCACGGCTAAGGTGCAAGGGTCGCGCAAAAAGCGGTGAGCTGCCTGCATAGGCGAGAGCCTGTCCCGCACTGCGCCCTTTTGATCCTTTTGTGGCGCGCCAATGGAAACTCCACGAAATGCCTTTTTCCGCTAAAGTCAGCCCGTGACGGATCAACAGCAATTGGAGCAGCCCCTGTTTTTCCCAAGTTTTAGTCACACAAAGCCCCGTAGTCAACACGGCAGGCGGCGAAGTCTTTTGAAATTGGACGGGCAGCGGAAAGGCGAGTATTACCCCCTGCAATAGGCCCTCTTCCCATGCCGTCACAGCGAAACCATGGGTTGACTCTGGCCCCATACAATAACGCAGAAATGCCGGCGAATAGGCAATACGTACACGCTCTCCATAGACACGGCACCATGCTTGATCAATGAGCAACGCGATCTCCTCAATAGGCGCCTCATCCAAGGTATGCACCACAATGGAAAGTTGGTTCAACGTGGGATGCATTTTTCGCAGCATCGATTCATGCCGCTCTAATTTTGCATGATCAAAAGCCATGTTGAACAGGTTATACGCCGCAGATAGCGGGTTTTAACGCGACCGTTTCCATGCTTGTGCGGATCTGTTCATTGATGGCGTCGGGGATCGTGCCGTATAAAATCCATTCGCGGGCGACCATAACAGGAACCGTTGAAGAACCCATATAAAACAAGGTGTCGCCCATAGGGACAAGAGGAATATTGCGTGTCCGCAGGTTCTTATAAAAGTGTTCATCAATCGTTGCCATAGCGAATCGAGTTCCCGCTTCCACGAAGATTTCGGTGAGCCGTTGAATTAACGCCTGGCGTACCGTTCCCCCGCGGAATTCAGGGCGGATGACCATGGTTCCAATTTGCATGAGCCGGTCTGTATCCACTTCACGAAGCAGCGAATCCGCCCAGGGCCAAATCTGAAAGGCCTCGAAACAGGGCAGATTGAACAAATGCTTATTGGCGCCGGAATTGATGACCACACGGACAGAGCCCACGGCTTTGTCTCCAGAAAAAGCAACGACGACCTGATGATCGGGATAACAGTCGTTTTCCAGTACGCGGCGATGGGGATTGGGCGCAATATAGCCCGCCTCCAAATAAATTTCGTATTCGAGAGTCTGAACGTGTTCATCAACACCGGATAATGTTTTCAAAGAAATAGTGTCGGACATACAAAAACCTTTACTGCTCATTAAAAAAATCTGACATGATTAATCCCATAGGAAGAACCCATGTCATGTGTCTTACTACGGCACAATACAAGCCAACACAAAAAGTGTTACAATTATGAACAGAAAACTTGCCGTGGCTAGACATCACCTATCCGCAGGATGATGAAGTTCTTATGCTTTATTAAAAAGAAAAAGTCGCGGTATACAGCGTTGATTTGTTGTGACCGGTCTTGAGTCTCTACGTCTCTTTTACCAACGCGTCTTGGAGCCACTGAGGAGTGAATGCGGCATTACGGGACAAGGAGCCCGACAATTACTTTCGCCCCGCTGTATTTTTCAAGGCCTTTCACACGTTATCTTAAACGGTATGTTTGCATTGAACGCAATATAAACCCCACAATATCCTTTTACCTGACTATAAAAATGAGGAGATACCGCCTTGTTAGGCTTGTTAAAAAAGCTCTTTGGTACCAGTACTGAACGAGACATCAAAAAACTAACCCCTTTGTTGGAACAAGTGAACGCCCATGAACGGCGGATCAGCGCCATGAGCAATGACACACTGCGCGGACAAACAGGTCTGTTTAAAGAAAAGCTGCTTCAGGGAGCCACCTTGGATGATCTGCTTCCCGAGGCTTTTGCTGTCGCCCGCGAAGCGGCGAAACGGGTGGTAGGCATGCGTCCCTTTGACGCGCAGATCATGGGCGGCATCGTCCTGCACGGCGGCGGGATTGCCGAGATGGTCACGGGCGAAGGTAAAACACTCGTCGCCGTCATGCCTTCCTACCTCAATGGACTGACCGGCGACGGGGTGCACATGGTCACAGTCAACGACTATTTGGCGCGCCGTGACGCCGAATGGATGGGGCCTATCCATCGCTTTTTAGGGCTCAACGTTGGCATCATTCAACATGATATGTCGGAGTGGGAACGCCAAGCAGGCTACCGTGCAGATATCACCTACGGCACCAATAATGAATACGGCTTTGATTATCTGCGCGATAACGGATCTCCGTCCCTCAAACACTGTGTACAACGCAAGCTGAATTACGCCATTGTGGACGAGGTGGACTCGATCCTCATCGACGAAGCGCGCACGCCTTTGATCATTTCCGGCAGACCTGAAAAAAGCTCGGATATGTATTTGCGCGTAGATGATGTGGTCCGTCAGCTGCGCAAAGATATTCACTTTGAAAAGGACGAGAAACAACGGCATATTATTTTGACCGATGACGGCATGGTCATGTGCGAGCGGCTGCTGGGCGTGGATGATATGTATACAGACGACAGCATCGGCTATGTGCATATGATCGAACAGTCGTTGAAAGCCCATCATTTCTTCAAGCGCGATGATGAATATATGGTAAAAGATGATGAGGTGCTGATCGTTGATGAGTTTACCGGGCGCGTCATGGAAGGACGCCGCTACTCCGACGGATTACACCAAGCCATTGAAGCCAAAGAACGGGTTCCGCTGCGCTTCGAATCCCAAACCATCGCCACCATCACCTATCAGAATTACTTCCGCATGTACAATAAATTGGCGGGCATGACGGGTACCGCATTAACGGAAGCCGTTGAGTTTGAAAATACCTACAACCTAACGGTTACCCAAATCCCTACGAATTTGCCCCTTATACGACAGGACCAAACGGACTTGGTCTTCGCTTCTGAAATGGGTAAATTCAACTATGTTATCCGCGACATTGCGAAAATTACCGCTAGCGGTCGCCCCATTCTCGTGGGAACCGTATCCATTGAAAAGTCGGAACAGGTGGCGCAAATGCTTGATCAGGCAGGCATCACGGGCTATCAGGTCTTGAATGCCAAACATCACGAACGGGAAGCTGCTATCGTTCCGAATGCAGGTAAACGCAGCGCCATCACCATTGCCACCAATATGGCGGGCCGCGGCACCGACATTAAGCTTGCCGAAGGCGTTCGTGAGCTCGGCGGTTTGTACATTATCGGCACAGAACGCCATGAATCCCGTCGGATCGACAACCAGCTGCGCGGCCGCTGCGGTCGACAGGGCGATCCCGGAACCACTCGCTTTTATGTGAGTTTGGAAGACGAAGTGGCGCGTCTTTTCGGCGGCAATCGGGTGAAGAGTTTTATGGGCCAGCGGGGCGGCGAAGAAATGGATGAGACACCCCTGAATATGCGTATTTTGTCGCGCTCCATTGAATCTGCCCAGCGCAAGGTGGAAGAGTTCAACTTTGAAAGCCGCAAACATCTGCTTGATTATGACCAGGTCATGGACAAACAGCGCAAATATATTTACGGCTTGCGTCGCGAGATTTTAGAAGGGCGCAATCTCACCGACCATTTACATCGTATGATCCAAAATATTATTGGAGACATGATGGATACCTATGCGCCGGAAGATAAAAGCCCCGACAATTACGATTATGAAGGACTGGAAGCCGCTTTTTTCGCCATGTTCGGCTTTGAATTCGATCTCGACGATTCAACGGATGAGGCAGAGCCGCTCCCTGATTCGCTATTCCGTCAAGCCACAGAGGAATACCAACGACGTGAAGCCTTGTTTGTAGAAAAGCTACAGATTCATTTCGATGAGAGTGAAGATGAAATCTACCGCACCATCAGTCCTGAAAAATATGCACGCAAACGCTTTCAACAAATAGAAGCTTCGGAATTGCTGCGCGTTATAGATGAAAAATGGATCAACCATCTCTATGAAATGGATTATCTGCGTGAGTCCGTGCGCTTGCGTGCCTTCGGACAAAAAGATCCCTTACTTGAATACAAAGAAGAAGGCTACGAACTCTTCAACAACCTCATTCAGGTCATTGAAGATAGTGCCATTCAAATGTTGTATAGAATTACCGATCCGGAACGGCGGCACGGCATGGCGCCCGACACGGGGCGTGCCCCTGAAGGACAAGCCAAAACGCAGCGTACACGGGAATATCAATACAGCGGCGCTACGAAAGAAGGAGGCGGTGGCTTCGCCCACCTGAATACCGATCAACTGAATGTTGCCGCGCAAAAAAAGAGCAGCCGGTCGGAAAAACAACAACCGGTGCGGGTAGTGGAAAAAATCATGCCCAATGATCCTTGCCCCTGCGGTAGTGGAAAGAAATACAAAAAATGTTGCGGTCGTATAAACAACTGATTCCTATCCTCATCCTTATTTTTTGGCTGGTTATGGTGGGGATGTTGATTTATCGTGAGGCGATTTTACCGCGTATTTATCGCGGTCTGAGTTCCAAAAGAATTGATGTGCCTCTCGACAGTTGGCTGGGCTTGTATTTCGATGAAGACCAGTCCGTGGGCTTCCTCCATTTACGTACGATACCCGAAGAACGCTCCGATGAAAAGGGCTACCACTTAAGCGTGGAAATGCAAATGAACTTTCCGCTCTTCGGTCAGGAAACGAGACTTCGTATTGTCGGCAACACGTGGTCATCCGCCGTGAAGGGACTCAAAGAATTTGATATGCACCTGAAAGCCGATGAGCACGAAACTCGCGTGGAAGGCGTGGTAGAAGATAACATGCTGCGTGCGACCCTCCATACGGCCGGCGAAACCATGCCCTTCAGCCTGCCCGCGCCCGGAGAATTACTGCTGTCCGGTAATCTCGGGCTAAACGCCGCTTCCTTGCCGCCACTCCACCCCGGTGAGTTTGTCTATGTGGATGCCTTCGATCCCACCACACTGTCCATGGGCCGCGCAAAAATTTCTGCCATTGGCCGGGAAACCTTAACCATCAATGACGAGGAAATAGAAACGACCGTTCTGCAAACAACTATTTCCGGGATCAACACGCTGGCGTGGCTCTCTGATGACGAAGAAATTGTCCGTGCACAAACGCCTTTCGGGTTGATCATCAAAAAGATTGCGCCTGAGTCTGCCATCAGCCCCTTGCCTGTAGAAGAATCCGCGAATCTTATGCGTAATTTGTCGGTCACGTCAACAGGGCCCGCTCCCGACGAAGACGCTGACATGTTGCGCTTCAAGATCGCAGGTATTGATGAATCCTTGATGCCTCCCGAAGACTTGCGGCAATACCGCGACGGAGACACATGGTATACAAAACGTTTGGATCCCGAAGATCGCTTTCTCCCGCCTGCCGAAGAGGAAGAAGACCTTGAACCATACTTGGGCGCAGACATGCTGATCCAGACCACCCATCCCCGTATCCGTGCCGCCGCTGAGGACATGATCGGAGATACAGAAGATCCGTGGGAGAAAGCCGTCAAGATCCATGATTGGGTCTATACGCATATCGACAAGCGCAGCGTGCTCAGTGTGCCCAGTGCCTTGGACGTGCTTCAGACGCGGGAAGGAGACTGCAATGAGCATGCGGTCTTATTTGCCGCCCTCGCACGTGCTGTCGGTGTACCAACACGCATTGCTATCGGTTTGGCGTGGAGTTCCTTCATGAACGGCTTCGGATATCACGCTTGGCCCGAGGTCTATGTGGGGCAATGGATCGCCATGGATCCTACCTTTGGAGAACACACCGCCAATGCCACCCACATCAAATTGTTTACCGGAGGTATCGACCAGTGGCCCCGACTTATGGGCTATCTGGGCGTGCTTCGTATTGATATATTATCGGATCCGACCGAGGCAGAAGACCGTCATGAAGGAGAGAGGACTCCATGAACTATTCCATTGAAACCGTGGGGCTGAGTAAACATTTCGGCGAAAAATATGCCGTCGACGCCCTTGACCTTTCAATCAAACCGGGTACTTTCTTTTGTTTTTTAGGACCCAATGGAGCCGGTAAAACAACGACGATAAAAATGTTGACAGGCTTGCTTCATCCCAGTGCAGGCAAAGCGCTGCTGAATGGCTTCGACATCACGAAGGACGCCGTGAAAGCAAAAGAACTGTTGGGCTATGTGCCCGATCATCCTTTCCTGTACAACAAACTTACGGGAAACGAATTCATGCGTTTCGTGGCAGGCCTATACCGCATTCCCGATTCAATCTATCGCGAACGAAGCGCCCATCTTCTCGACATCTTTGAACTGAGCGATGTGGCCGATCAATTGATTGAAGATGATAGCCATGGCATGTGCCAAAAACTGTCTTTCGCCTCTTGCTTCCTGCACGACCCGTGTATCGTCATCGTCGACGAACCCTGGGTCGGCTTGGACCCTAAAAATATACGCTTCGTAAAACGCTTCTTACGCAACCAATGCCGCGAAAACGGATTGACCGTGTTCATGTCGACTCATACCCTCGCCATTGCCGAGGAGGTGGCTGATCTGATTGGGATTATCAACAACGGCCGGTTGTGTACGCTGGGCACGGTGGAGGAGATTAAGGCGCTCAATGACCGCCCGGGCACGCTCGAGGATGTGTTCTTGGAAATAACGCAAGGCGTTGACGAAGAAGCACAAGAAAGTGTTGCAGCCCTCCAATCCGGGGATACACGATGAATCAAGTTTGGACGATTATCCGAGCAAAAATGCGTATTGGCGTACATGAAATTGCAAGTGTACGCCATCAGTCTAAACTCAAAGTGGGCGTGATCAGTGTGGCTGCTCTCGCTTTATGGGTGGGCGCTTTCTTTTTCTTTCGCTCCGGATTTTTGTGGATCATGTCTTTCGGCGGCCAAGGCATAGAAGGCGTGAATTTCGGCGATTTGGTAATGACACGGCTTCTGAGCATTTTGACCTTGTCCATCTTTATGCTCCTCATCTTTTCCAATGTGCTGATCGCTTTCTCCACCCTATACCGTTCTTATGAAGTGATGTATTTGGTGCAGGCACCAATTCGTTTCGATCATTTCTTTTACGCGCGCTTCTTCGAATGCGTTGTCTTCAGCTCTTGGTCTCTCGCATTTTTGGGTTCACCCTTGATGCTCGCCTATGGGCTGGCAACGAAGGCACCTCTCATCTTTTACGGAGCGGTAGCCGCTTTTTTCTTGCCTCTCATCTTGGTGCCCGCTACCTTGGGAGCGATCATTACCATGGTATTGGCGCGGATATTTTCCCGACTCAAAGCGAAGTGGATTGTTGGATTAGGCATTACCATACTCCTTCTCTTTTTCCTGTATATCCGCAATGTTTTGCGGGGCACCAAAATATCTGATGATACGATTTTACCTGTATTCATGGATGTTACACGGCGCGCCCAATCCTGGACATTACCCAGCCATTGGGCGTCGCAAGGTATGTTGGATGCCGCCCACAACAAGCCGAGTGAATCGTTGTTCTGGTTCCTGTTGCTCGTCTCCACAGCGCTCGTATTGCTCCTTTTCGCAGGACGTTTAGCAACCTACATTTTCTATCCCGGCTTCTCTGATCTTGCCGGCATGGACAGACAACGCTTCCGCCCTGAAAATCGGGGGATCCTCAATCGGCTTGAAAGGCTGTTGGTATTTATACCGAATCCGAAGCGCGCCCTCACCGTAAAAGATATTAAGCTTTTTTGGCGCGACCCAACACAATGGTCTCAATTCGTTATTTTCTTTGGAATCATGGCGATCTATGTGGCGAATCTGCGTAACAGCTCCCGATTCTATGAAGGGGAGATGTGGCGCAGTTGGATTGCCTGCCTGAACGTGGGCTCCGTCACCTTGATCCTTGCTACCTTGACAAGTCGTTTTGTTTTTCCCTTGGTCAGCTTGGAAGGGCGCAGATTTTGGATCATCGGTCTTGCGCCGCTCACCTTTCGCGGGCTCGTGTGGCAGAAGTTTTGGCTGAGCATCGGTATCACTTCGTTCTTTACGGTGGGACTCGCCTTTTTGTCCGCCACCATGCTCAAACTTGAACCCGTTTATTTCTGGATGACCGTTTATAGCGTGACCATTGCCAATTTCGGACTTGCCGGATTGGCGGTAGGGCTGGGAGCCCTCTACCCCAATTTTAACGAAGACAATCCCGCCCGCATTGTAAGCGGGCTGGGCGGGACGCTGAACTTGCTCTTAAGCGTCGGTTACATTACGACCCTCGTTGCCGGTCAAACACTGGTCCTTCAATGGAAAGCTATCGGCAGATTTGGCAGCGAAGATACCTTTCATTACGCCCTTACCGGTGCTGTATTGGCCGGTGTTATCGCGACCGTCATCTGTGTCACCCTGCCCATGTATTTGGGATTACGGAATCTTCGTAACATGGAGTATTAAGAATGATCAAATTTAGCGTGAACACGGCGCAGCACAGTGAATTCGTAAATATCGATTCGCAAGTAAATCAGCTGTTGCGTGAAACAGGATTGGAAAATGGATTATTGCAGCTGTATGTACCCCACACCACCGCCGGTATTACAGTCAATGAAAACACCGACCCCGGCGTCCCCCATGATATTCTGCTTGCCTTAGATAAAGTGATTCCGTGGCAATCGGAAGCCTATCGCCACAATGAGGGAAACAGTGCCGCCCACGTCAAAGCATCGCTGATGGGCTCAGGGCTGACGCTGATCATCAAAAACGGGCGCCCTCAGCTGGGTACTTGGCAGTCCGTATTTTTCTGCGAGTTTGACGGACCGCGCAACCGCACTGTATGGGCTCTCCCCGTACCCGAACAATAAGCGCGCCGCCGTTTTCTGCCCCTCGGCTTAATCAATCATCGCCTGCGAAATGGTTGTGTCAATGGGAAGAAGACACAGTGGCGGGGGTGTGCCGTTGAATCTTATGTGAGAATTGCGTATCAGAGGTGTCCAATATAAAGCCGAAGAAAAACACGGCTAAGGCACCCAACACGAAAAATCCAATGTATTTCATAATTTTTGTGCTCCTACTGTTTAGCTAGATTAACAATAGGAATGTAACGTGAATTCCCCCCCCGAAAAGCGAACATAAGAACGATGCAAAGGCCAATCGCCTGTATTGATATAAATACCTGAAGTTTCACCTTCTTCAATGTGCTGAATAAGCGGGGCATGGGCATGACCGCAAATGATAATCGATTCTTGCCCACTTTCGATCATACTGCGTGCATGTTCTTGCAATATAAGGGCTTCCGGCCCTTTTCCGGGATTGGGCGCTTTTAATTTTCTACGACTCAAATTACTCAAAAATTGCGCCAGCGCCATGGCGCGGTCGGGATGGATACATCGGAATAGCCTTTGAAGAAAGGAATTGGATGCGGCGCGCTTAAACCATAAATAGCGGCGGTCATCGGGGTTCATGCCGTCGCCATGAAACAAAAGAGCTTCCTTTGTGCCAAAAGGCAGGCGAAGCCGGTCAGGATGCACCTGCATCCCGGTAAGTTGTTTCAATTGATCCCCTGCCCATAGATCATGATTGCCCCGAAGGAGATGCAATTCTACACCTGCCTCGTGGAGCGTAAAGAGCTGGTGGAGTACATCAAAATAATCAGCAAAGACAACGTGCTTATATTCGAACCAAAAATCAAAGAGATCCCCAAGGCAAACGAGCCGTCCCACGCGATCCGTATCTATTTCCTTCAAAAATCGGATAAACTCTTTTCTGCCATTGTCCTCATAGGCTTTGGGTTTCAAATGTACATCCGAAAAAAGAAGCGTTTCTTTCACGTTATCCGCCAGTCGTATTCCCCTTAAAACCATTGCAATTTAGACAAAGGCCAGAACCTTAAAACTGCACGCCCTACAATTTGCTTATCGGTGACGGCATGGAAACTGCGGCTGTCTTTGCTGACAGAGCGATTATCACCGAGCACATAATATTCTCCAGGTTGAAGGTAACATATATCCCGCCCCGGCGCTTGCCTGGCCGCGTCGGGCAAATAATCGCTTTCGTCAATTTGCCAATTGTTAACACGAACTACGCCGCGGTCATATTCAACCTTCACTTGAGCGGAGCTATCGTTGCCATCAATCAAAGGCGCCGCGTCAACGCTGTGTGAGGAGAGAGCAGGGTTATAGGCTATGAGTCGTTTAACGTAACGTTTGTGCGTCTGGTCTTCGAAGATGATGATATCTCCCTCTTTAAAGGGCTTCACCCAATCGAAATAGTCGACGGTCTTGAACCAATGAGGAAGTTTAAAGACTAGGATATGATCACGGTCATGTAGGTTGGGCAGCATGGAATCTCCCAAGACCTCATAACCTTCCACCACAAAGGTTCTGATTACCCAGAAGACTACAAGAAAAAGGACGACGAGTTTTACCAATTCAAAGGCTTCTCGTTTCAGTCTCGGCTTTTCGATCTCCTCAGGTGTGGAAGAATCACTATGTACCTGTTCGGTGTCCAATAAATACTCCTATGCCTCTGTCCGACAAGGGTAAAAAGAAAAAGCTTGCTGTACAATACGCGGACAGAAATCATCTATAGTAATTATACATGTTTATTTGCACAGCCGCAATGATCATTGACTTAAAGCAAAGGCGTAGACGACCAATTGTTCGTCTTTAGGATAGCTGTCCGGCAGCGGAGGAAACTGTCCCACAAGGAGGATCGCCTGTAACCCTGCTTCACCCAAGTTGGGATCAGCGGCGGGCTTCGAAATTTTAGGCTCTCCTAATAAGCGCCCGTCACGACTGACCCGAAAGGTCACTTCTGCCACGTTTTCCGTATCATCCATGTACAATCCTGAGGGGATAAAAAAAACAGCCTCCACCTTGCGCCGCACCTGGGTAATCCAAAAGCCCAGTTCCGAGGGCACCGATCCGCCCACAACACCGGTGGTAGCAGTCACCTTACCGGCATCGACAAGCTTGGGCTCCGTCGCTTTAATGATCTCCGGTTCAGGATCCACAGGTTTAAGGTCAGGCTGCGGTTTGGGTTTGGGTTCAGGCTTCGGCTCGGGCTTAGGTTCCGGCTTAGGCTCGGGTTTCGGTTCCGGTTTCGGTTCCGGCTTAGGCTCCGGCTTAGGCTCCGGTTTAGGTTCAGGCTTGGGCTCAGGTTTGGGTTCGGGCTTCGGTTCGGGCTCTGGTTCAGGCTCCGGTTCCGGTTCGGGTTCCGGTTCAGGCTCAGGCTCAGGGGCAATCTCCGGTTCAGGTTCAGGTTCCGGCGCGGGGGGCTGCACGGATGCTTCGGCATCACCAACGTCTTGGTTGATTTCAGAGAACCGCCGGAAAAAACAATAATCTCAGGTTCGGCCTGAGTCATCCAAAGAGAGAAAACAATAGCTCCAACTAAAAAGAATAGGTGCAGCACAACAGAAAGTACAATAAGGCGGAACAGCCGTCGCTTACGGTACTGTTCTCCTTTGTAATACTCATTCAAGTATTCATATTCTGTTTCATGATGTGTGGGGCGGTTTTTCATAGCGTACTTTTTGTTGCATAGGCCTAACTAAATGTGATGCTGACACTGGAATAACGGATTGAAAATGGAATGCTTATTCCGGGGAAGTTCTTTTGCAGTGCCGGGCAGAAGGTTCATGAATGGTACATGCTGCCCGCAACGTAGCTAAACATGACAGGAGCCATAACCTCCAACTCCGGCTATTATAGGGGATTTGTATGCAAAAGTGCATCTTTATACCCATTATTATACTGCGACGGATTTAAGGTTGGAATGCAACCGGTGCAAAACAAAAGAGACGTCATAGAGATCTTCAGTACAATAGTTCTTGTGAAACACCCGAAGGAGTCCACAATGTCTAGGCGCCGGATTCTTCGGTACCGGGGGTGTGAGAGGAAGAACCTTTTACTGTGATGGGCAGAATAGATTGTATTTCGAGTTTGAGCTTACGGATAAGCGAATATCGGTTGCCCTGATATCACAGTAAAGACTATACTATGAAGGGAGCGCTGGCTCCGCAGGTCTTTATAATCCCCCAACCCAGTTTAGTTCGGAAGGAAATTCAATGTTAAAAGGACTTGGTGACCTTGGCAAAATGGGCGGCCTTATCAAGCAAGCCATGGAAATGAAAGAACGCATGGAAACGCTGAAAAGTACACTTGCCGATGAGCGGGTGGAATTTTCTGTTGCCGGAGAAGTATCGGTTACACTGAACGGCAATATGGAAGTGGTTTCCTTGACAATCAATCCCGGTCTTCTCCAATCTGAAGATGCAGAAACGATTGAAGGCGTTATTACCGCCGCCATGAATGGCGCCTTGGAAAAGACACGGGCCCTTGTGAAATCTAAAATGAGCGATCTGGCGGGTCTCGCCGAAATACCGGGGATTTTTTAGTGAGAATCGTCTTTTTTGGTACGCCTTCTCTCGCTGTTCCCACTCTGGCCGCCTTATCTGAATCCCATACCATTGCCGCGGTGATCACCCAACCGGATCGTCCGCGCGGGCGCAGCAGCAAACCGGAACCCTCCGAAGTAAAGCAGTGGGCAGTGGCACATGGACTAACTGTAGACCAGCCGCAAAGGATCCATGACGGCAGCTTTGAAGCGTCTTTAAAAGCGCTGGAACCCGATCTGTGCGTTGTCGCCGCTTACGGGCGTTTACTGCGTCAGGCCGTATTGGATGTGCCGCCCCTAGGCTGGCTGAACATGCATCCAAGCCTCTTACCCCGATGGCGCGGTCCGTCTCCCATCCAATCTGCTTTGTTGTATGGCGACGTGGTGACGGGCGTCACGATCATGCGCATGGTATTGGAAATGGACGCGGGCAATATTGTGCTGCAAGAAGAAACGCCCATTGGCGCGGAAGAGACTGCAGGTGAACTTACCGACAGACTGGCCGTCTTAGGTGCAGACGCGATGGTGCGCGCCGTCGATCTGATCGCTTCAGGAACGGCTCCTGATATTGTGCAGGATGTCAGTCG
This sequence comes from Candidatus Hydrogenedentota bacterium, assembly GCA_012523015.1. Classification (NCBI taxonomy): domain Bacteria; kingdom Pseudomonadati; phylum Candidatus Hydrogenedentota; species Candidatus Hydrogenedentota bacterium. Next base: position 24,361 of record JAAYJI010000164.1, on the reverse strand, counting down.
GGTCACGACGACCACCCTCTTTGAAAAGAAATACGGTAACATGGTGTGGGCCGCGTCGGCGTCGGCCCTTCATAATCAAGTGCGCGCCTGCAACCCGTGGCCCATGGCACAGTGTCGTTTTCGCGGCCAATTGTGCCGCATATTAAGGACCCGGCTCATATCCGATTCCGAGGAAAAGGACGCTGCCCCCGGCACTGTTCTTGAAGTCCATAAAGATCATGTTGTGCTCGCAACAGGGAAAGGGAAGCTCGCCCTATTGCAACTCCAAATGGCCGGAAAGAAACCATTGGATGCTGCCGATTTTCTGCGCGGTGCCCACTTGACAGTTGGTGAGCGCTTTGAGGATGTCCACTGATGGCCGTTGATCTTGTACGAGACACTGCCATCCATATTTTGATGGGCGTTCTTCTCCACAACAAACATGTGGATGTGTCGATCGACCGAAAATTACGACGGGGGAAATATTCTCCCCAAGGCTCACGTTTCCTAACACACTTGGTCTATGGCGTAGTCCGCCACAAGACCCTATGCGATTATGTCTTGTCCGATTTATGCAGTCAGCCTTTGGATGAATTGCCTATAGCGGTATTGATGATCTTGCGTATGGGCGTTTTCCAGCAGTTGTTTTGCGATAACGTCACACGCCCCGCCATGGTTCATACTTCTGTGGATCTGGCGAAGCGGCATAGCCACCCCGGACTGGCGCGGTTGGTCAATGCCGTCCTGCGTCGCGTTCCCGATTCATTAGAACAACTTGTTTTGCCGGATAAAGACACAGACTTGGTTGAGTTTCTTCGTGTCCGTTATTCCACGCCTCGTTGGATGATCCGTCTTTGGATTCAGTTATTTGGTGAGGTGGAAGCTGAACGCTTTTGCGAAATTTGTTCTCGCCCCGCTCCGCTCACGCTTCGTGTTAATACACGGGTGACCACACGAGACGCCGCCGCTGAAGCTTTAACCAAAAGCGGTGTGTCTGTTTCTGTCGTCCATGAAGATTTCGAAGCGCTGCAGGTGGAAGGCGGGGTAGACCCCTTATAAACGCAGTGGTTCAAAGAAGGTCATTTCATGGTTCAGAATCCGGCATCTATGCTTCCCTCACGGTTGACGTGTGTGGAGGCCGGACAAACCATTCTGGACATGTGCGCTGCACCGGGTGGAAAAACAACCCATTTGGCTGCCTTAAGCAACGATGAAGCGCGCCTTATCGCCTTGGAACGCTTTCCCACACGGGTCGGAAAAATCGAGGAAAACTGCCTGCGCCTCGGCATACACAGCGTGCAAGCTCTTTGCGGCGATGGGCTGACTCCCCCCTTTAAAGCGGAAAGTTTTGATACAATTATAGTGGACGCGCCTTGTTCGGGCTTAGGCACACTGCGTCGCCATCCCGAAATTAAATGGCGCAGCGGTCCCGACTCTATCCTAGAATTAGCAGAGATACAGCGTGCAATGTTGCGAAAGGCTGTTCAACTTTGTAAGAATGGTGGACTTATCGTATATTCGGTATGCACACTGACACCGGAGGAAACGGTGGATGTTGTTTCTGAAATAGTCGGGGATGGTGTGTGTATGCCTGAAGACGGCCCGGAGTTATTCAATTCGTGGAAGACAAGGACAGGACAATATCAAACAAACCCGTTAGACGCGGCTTGGGACGGTTTCTTCTTGACACGCTTTCGGAAACAATCATAGGCTTTGCGTATTTCATCCTGCACTTTTTTACATGGTGCATACAATGGTCTCTTGCCTTGATCATGTTTATTTTGGTCATGGCGGGAGCAGGGTATTATACGTATAACTTTGCATTGAAAGGCGGCGGTCATGTAACAGTTCCCAACATCGTTGACCGCCCCGTAACGGAGGCGGCACTGTTGCTGACCGAACGTAATCTTGAACTGGGTCATCAAGTTCAAGCGGCGCATCCGACGATTCCGAAATTCTATGTCATTGCCCAACGGCCCGCCGCAGGGCGCATCGCGCGAGAAGGGCGTCGTATCAACGTGGTGGTCAGCCGTGGTCAAGATTTTTTGCGCACGCCGGATCTGTCGGGCAAGTCTCTGGAAGATGCGCGCCGCGAGATCTTAGCCGCCCGTTTTCGGGTTGGCAGCCTCGCGCGTATCCCTGCGGAATTACCCCGTGACTTGGTGATCTCCCAAGATCCTCCTGCAGGCGGCGAATTGCCGGATCAAGGCGAGATTCACTTGCTCGTAAGTGCCGGTTCCGACCGACCCAGCGCGCTGATGCCTGATTTGCGCGGCTTACTGATCAGCGAAATTGAAAAGGCGCTTGCAAACTTCGACGTGTCCCTGGTGCCCAATGAAGTTGACATTCCGGGCGCGACACCCGATGTGGTTCTCGCCCAGACACCGGCGCCGGATACCTTGATTTATGAAAACCAAATCATCGTCTACGATTATGTACCTTCAATCACGGAAGAACGCATAGCGATCCGTTTTGAAGCGACGGTGCGCCATCAAATGTTCTATGACTGGTACAATCGTGAAGTGCGCGTGGACGTTGTAGACCGTATGGGCAGCCGTCAAAAGGTATGGTCGAAATTACCTGAACATGACGATGCCGCTCGAAGTACCTACATATCGGGAACGGCTATTCGTGTACCGGTCATCTATATTGATGAGGCAAATGTAGAGATTTATATTGACGGCAATCTCGAAGCCTCTTATTTACTTCAGGATGGTAATCCTCCCATTAAAACCAGATAATAGGACAGCAATGACTGCTGTCGTACGATGAAAGTATTGTATGAGTGAACAAAGCATAAAAATTTCTCCGTCACTGCTTGCCTGTGATTTTAGTCGATTGGGCGAAGAGATTCGCGCCATTGTAAACGCCGGCGCAGATATGATTCATTGCGACATTATGGACGGCCATTTTGTGCCCAATATTACCTTTGGCGCACCGGTGGTCGCAAAATTACGCGATCATTGCAGCGTGCCCCTTGATGTGCATCTCATGATCGAAGATCCGGAAGACTATGTGGAAGACTTTGTAGATGCCGGCGCAGACATTATCACCTTTCAGGTGGAAGCCACCTATCATCCTCACCGCCTGATACGGCGCATCCAAGACCTAGGCTGTAAAGCAGGGATCGTGCTCAACCCGGGCACACCGGAAACAGCGCTCAAATACCTCGCAGATATGGTGGATATGGTTTTGGTCATGAGCGTTAATCCGGGCTTTGGCGGACAAGCCTTTATCCCCGAGATGTTGGAAAAGATATCACGGGTACGGGATATGATCGGAGACCGTGATCTTCAAGTAGATGGGGGCATCGATGAAAATGTGGCGCCCTCAGTCATACGTGCCGGTGCCAATGTGCTGGTAGCCGGTTCCTATATTTTCAACCACCACTCTTATCAAAAGGCGATTCAGCTGCTGAAATCTGCGGGCAGCAATGACAACGCCATCGCCGCCTTCTGCTAATTAACGATCTACTTTTTTGAGCAGTGCAGCCAAACGCTTCTCGCTTTGGATGCCGGCACGCACTGTGTGATAGTTGATCTTCCAAGCGTGGCCCATGTAATCCCAGAGTCGGTTATTATTCTCATCGAAGAGGGGATACCATTCGCCGACCTCGTGATTAATGACATGATCCATCACAAATCGGTGTACATTTTCATAGGCGTCCCAGTATTTGGAATCCTCAAGAATCAGACAGGCATCTAAGAGTCCGACCAAAGCTTCAGCCTGCTGCCAAAATTCTTTGTTCCGTTCGCGGGCCGGGCCGTCATTGGGCCCCTCGCAGTATACGCCGCCCCGTTCCCAATCGATCCCATATTGCACACAATGGTCATAAATTTTTCGCATAGGCTCTTTATACGGCTCCACGTCTTGCCCCAAAATATCAAGGGCATGTTTGAGCAGCCAGCAAAACTCCACGTTATGACCGAAGCTGGTATTGTTGAGCGGACGTCCTTCATCATCGTCCACATCCCGATCGGAACCCCATACGTTTTTAAAGAGAATCGCGCGAAGGGGTGTCCAGTCATAGGCGAATTGCGCGATACCGGTGCCGAATTCAGGGTGCATCATCCGTTCGAAAATCAACTTGATTACACGCTCTGTGTCGGTTTTATGACCGTGATATCCTGTCGCCTCATATAAGTTCGTGAATGCTTCCATGAGGTGCATATGCACGTCTAAGGACTTACGGTCTCCTCCGTATACGCCCGGCGCTTTCGCTGTCCAGTCCTCTTCAAAGAATTCGCCAAATCCGCCATGCTGCAAATCAGCAGCACGGGTCTTAATGACGCTATAGGTGTTTTCCGCCAGATCCAAAGCGTCACGGTCGCCGGATGCCATAAAATATTCGCTCAAACAATAAATCGCGAAACTATGTCCATACATGATTTTTGCACGGTCTAGGGGCGTGCCATCCTGTTCACAGGTCCAATACCAGCCGCCATTCTTTTTGTCGAGGAAATGATTAATAAGGAAATCCACGCCCTGACTTGCGATTTCAAGGAACTTCCCTTCGCCCAGCCCTGCGCGGTGAACGGAAGAATAGGTGTAGATCATACGGGCTTGGCAGAGCATGGTCTTAACGGTCTCACCCGTTGGATTGCCGTCTTTATCCAAGTAGGTTAAGAATCCACCGTATTGGGGATCAACACCGTGTGTTTTCCAAAAAGGCAAGAGCTCCTTAAACAAATGATGTTGCGTTTCTTCTTGAGCTTTGACGATACGTTCTTTATTAAACATAATTACCTCCCGAAGCGATGGGCTTTGCTGTTACAACGTTTCTATGTGTGTATCCTACCACAGTTATTTTATATGTGCGCGGCTAACATCGGACAAAGAAGCGGCGGAAGGCCGCGCGGTCGGTGATGTCCGGAAGCGTACTCTATCATTATCACGAATGAGGATCCAAGGTTATTCTTGTTCTTCAAGGAGCGCCTGCGCCAAAGAGCGCGCCTCTTCCTTGTTCAGTTTAATCGTGACTTTACCGCCGCCGGGATGAGCGCAGGTAAGGACACAGCCGTCGGCGCCATGTTTCACTTCCCAGCGCACGCCTTGCGGCAGTTTTGCTTCCGGTACCATCCAGTGTTCCGCATCAAATTCAGCGATCTGGATCAAAACGCCAAAGGCATCTTTCGGATGAATGAAAATCTCTTTCCAGCTGCCGTCAGGATATTCGCGGTGTCCGAAATAGGGGACCTTTAAGTCCTCCAGCTTTTTAATGGTTTCACTCATATGGGCTGTTTGCAAGGTTATATGATGGAAGCCGCCGCTTCGTTCTTTGAGGAAGCCCTCCAAAAAGGAACCCTCCGCCGAAGGAGACAACAATTCTAACCGTGACAAATCACCCAATGCTAAAGTCTGCCAAAAGAACTTGCTGATTTTATCTTCGAAACGTCCGCCGGGAAGAGCTCCCAAAATATCGCGAAAAAAAGCAAGCGCCTTGTCATGGTCATTGACCGCAACGGCAACGTGATCTACGCGCATAATCATAAGATATTCCTTTCATTGTGAACCCACTCTTCTTAATCTATAGAATATCCTATAGGAATCGCGTGATTCTCCGCAAGCCTCGATAGGAATTAGATTATAATAACATGATAGAATCAAAGATAGACACCATCGAAAGACAGTGCCATGAAGAACGCAGATAAAATACGATATAGTCAGATCTATCGGGATGGTCTGCTTAATGATACCCTTGACTTTTGGTTTCCCCATTGCGTGGATACAAAAGATGGCGGATTCTTTACTGCCCTTCATCGTGATGGCTCCATCATTGACACCGATAAAAGTGTTTGGCATCAAGGGCGCATTTCATGGCTCCTCGCCACGCTATACAACACGGTGGAACAACGGCCCGAGTGGCTAGCCTGGTCCAAATCGGGCATCGACTTTTTGCGGCGACACGCCTTCGATCATGACGGACGTATGTACTTCCAACTGACACGGGATGGACGCCCCCTGCGAAAACGCCGTTATATCTTCAGTGAAGCCTTCGCCGCCATAGCCTTTTGCGCTTACGCCGTGGCATCCGGTGACGAAAAGGTCGGTGAAGAAGGACAAGCCATTTTTCAACAGCTACTGAAGTACGCAACAACGCCCGGCATGTTAGCTTCGAAAACCATAGAAGCCACGCGCCCTACGAAAAGTCTGGCGTTACCCATGATTCTTATTAACACTGCCCAAGAATTGCGCGCCACAGTGGGCTGTCCGAAGGCGTGCTCGGAAGAAATCGATCGGTGTATTGCCGAGATCCGTGATAATTTTTTATGTCCCGAGTGGGAATGCGTTCTTGAAACCGTGGGCGCAGATGGCCGCTTCTTGGATCATTTTGACGGGCGTACACTTAACCCGGGTCATGCCATTGAAGCGGCGTGGTTCATCCTGCACGAGGCACGTTTGCGCGGCGGCGATAAACATCTGATTGCACTGGGCTGTCAGATGCTGGATTGGATGTGGCTCCGAGGATGGGACAATATACACGGCGGCATCCTTTATTTCGTTGATGCGAGGGGCTTGCCCGTTCAAGAATATTGGCACGATATGAAGTTTTGGTGGCCCCATACGGAAGCCATTATAGCCACCTTACTCGCCTATCATCTGACGGGCAACGAAAAGTACGCGGAATGGCATCGCCAAGTCCATGAGTGGGCATACGCCCATTTCCCCGATCCGGACTATGGGGAATGGTACGGCTATCTTCATCGGGACGGCCGTGTATCTGTTCGGCTAAAAGGTAATTTATGGAAGGGAAATTATCACTTGGGCAGGATGCAATGGTACTGCTGGCAGCTCTTGGAGAAGGATCTGAACGAACAATCTTTAACATTGCCTTAAATGAGGGAGAAGAACAAATCTTTGTTTGTATCACAACGTAATTATCAATCGTCAGCCGTCGCTTGTCTGATCCTCTTCTGTTTTCTGATAGGCTCTTTTTTCTCCCTTCCCGTAAACGCCGCGTCGCTGCACTGGGAACAATTGCCCGATCTTCCTAATACGGATGGCGTTGCCGGTGCTTTTGTCGGTGTACATGGAGATGCGTTGCTTGTGGCAGGCGGCGCCAATTTTTCACAACCCGTCTGGGAATCCGACAAAGCTTTTCATGATACGATCCACGTGTTGCTCCGTGATGAAAAAGAAGGGGAAACCCGATTTCAATGGCGCAGTGATTTTACATTAGATCGACCCATCGCCTATGGAAGTTCCGTTTCTATAGATAACGGCGTGGTCTGCATCGGCGGAAACGATGCTGAACGCTGCTACAACGATGTCTTTTTATTGCGTTGGAACAGTAGCGGCGGGATCGTTGAAAAAGAGCCCTTGCCTTCATTACCCTATCCCTGCACGACGGCCTGCGCTGCCGCAATAGGAAACCGTACCTATCTTGGAGGAGGCACCACGACCTTAGCATTAGAGAGCGCCCGTTCCGATTTTCTATGCCTTGATCTTGATGATCCTGATCCTCAATGGAAGACTTTATCCGCCCTACCGGGACAGCCCCGTGCATTCGCTATAGCCGCCGCTCAAAACAACGGCACTACAGACTGTGTTTATATTTTCAGCGGCCGCTCTTCTAAGGACCGGGGTGAGACCCTATTCCTGAAAGATACTTGGGAATACAATCCGACGCTCGAAGCCAAGAACCCTACAATAAGCCCGTGGCGAAAGCGTGCTGATGCGCCGCGCTGTCTGATGGCGGGCACAGCCATGGACGTGGGGCAAAGTCACATCTTCGTGCTCTCGGGCGCCGATGAAACTCATTTTTATGACGCAGCTATATTGAAAGACGCCCACCCAGGCTTCCCCAAAGAAGCCTTTGCCTATCACACCATCACAGACACGTGGGCAGAGGCGGGCGCAACGCCCATCAATCAAGTGACCACGACGGCAACACGTTGGGGGAAAGATCCCGTCCATGATCCCATCCTTATGGTGAGCGGCGAAATTCGTCCCCGCGTACGAACGCCGGAACTTTGGTCGGTCAGCCCTGTGGCGAGCATGCAGCATTTCAGTTTTCCCGATGCGACCGTGTTAGGCATTTATCTTATCGCCTTGGTATTGGTTGGTCTCGTCTTTACATCCAGAAACAAAAACACCGATGACTTTTTTCGGGGCGGACAACGCATTCCATGGTTTGTGGCGGGTATGAGCATTTTCGCGACCATGCTCAGTTCCATCACGTTCATGGCAATCCCCGCCAAAAGCTACGCCACAGACTGGGTATATTTTCTTGTCAACATGACTGCCGTGGCGGTCGCGCCCTTGGTCATTTTATTTTTCCTTCCTTTTTTCCGAAACATTGACGCGACAAGCGCTTATGAATACCTTGAGAAAAGGTTTAATCGCATCACCCGACTTTTCGCCAGCGCCTCCTTTACGCTCTTTCAGATCGGGCGCATGGCTATTGTGCTGTATTTGCCTGCACTGGCTTTGGCGGCTATCACGCCCTTGTCCGAAGAGCAGAGCATTTTGTTGATGGGCGTGCTGAGTATTTTTTATTGCGCCACAGGCGGACTTGAAGCGGTCGTTTGGACCGATACACTCCAGAGTTTTGTGTTGTTGGGAGGCGGCTTATTCAGCTTGGTATTGATCTTTCTTCAAATTGACGGTGGGTTTGCCGGCTTTTGGCAGACAGCACAGCTCCATGATAAATTTCATTTTGTAAATCTAGATTGGTCTTCCCACAGCATCGCGACCACGGCGCTTTGGGTTGTTGTGCTCGGCGGTCTAGGTCAAAGCTTGGTACCCTATGCCTCAGATATGGCGGTGGTACAACGCTATATGTCTGTATCCGGTACAGAACAGGCCAAACGAGCGATCTGGACAAATGCGTTGGTGATCATACCGGCAACCTTGCTCTTCTTCGGTATCGGAACTGCCCTCTTTGTATTTTATGTGAATTTTCCCGACCGATTGGATCCCACTTTTAAAACGGATGCGATCTTTCCACTTTTCATTTCACAGGAACTGCCTGTCGGTGTTGCCGGTCTCGTCATCGCCGGGATCTTTGCCGCAGCTCAATCCACCATTTCCACCAGTATCAACAGCATGTCTACTGCTGTCACCACAGACTTTATACGGCCCTTTAACTTAGTGAAAACCGAGCGGGGCTATCTCTTACTTGGACGCATCTTTACCGTAGTATTCGGGTGTGCAGGACTGCTTTTGGCGCTTTTATTTGCAGCGTCAAATATCTTGTCGCTTTGGGATCAGTTTATGAAAATCCTGGGACTTTTCGGCGGTGCCATGTGCGGCCTTTTTTGTCTCGGCATTTTCACACGTCGCGCCAACGGAAAAGGCGCGATGATCGGCGCTATCCTTGGCGCGGTCGGGCTCTTCTTCATTCAACAGTATACGCCCGTTCATTTGCTGCTTCATGCTTTCCTTGGCATTGTATGCTGCTTTGTAACCGGATATATGGCGAGCCTCTTTTTTAGAACCGATCAACGCGCCATAGACGGACTTACCCTCTATACCTTGAAAGAAACAATATCCGCCACTGCGCAAGAAAAGGAATTGCTATGAATCGTAGTCGCCTCCTCTTTGGCATCATAACTATCTTTGCACTGTTGACAACGCTTCCCCTCTTCGCAGACAACTCAACCCTTCCTTTATTTCAACAGGGCGAGGGCGGCTTTCACAGCTACCGTATTCCCGCCTTGGCGGTTACCGCTAAAGGAACAATACTTGCGTTTTGTGAAGGCAGAAAATTCTCAACCGGTGACAGCGGCGATATTGCCATTTTACTGCGGCGCTCTGAAGATCAAGGTAAGAGCTGGAGTGATGCGCAAGTAGTCTGGGATGATCCCGGTAATACGAGCGGCAACCCTTGTGTCGTGGAAGATAAAGACACGGGCATTATTTGGCTTCTCATGACGTGGAATCGCGGCGACGATGTGGAAAAAGAGATCATCGCCCAAAACAGCAACGATACGCGTCGTGTTTTCGTGAGCTCCTCCAACGATGACGGCAGACAGTGGCAGCCTGCACAGGAAATCACTTCCTCTGTTAAAAAAGAGAAGTGGACATGGTACGCTACCGGTCCCGGAAACGGCATCCAACTTCAGTTAGGCGCTCACAAGGGACGTTTGGTCATTCCTTGTGATCATATCGAAGCGAAGACCAAGGGCTATTTTTCCCATGTTATTTATTCCGATGACCACGGTGATACATGGACATCGGGCGGGCGCAGCCCGAGGGATCAGGTAAATGAATCCGCTGTTGTTGAGCTGGCCGATGGCAGACTCATGCTCAACATGCGCAATTATGATAGAACACAACGGTGTAGACAAATCGCTTTCAGTGACGACGGCGGCAGCACTTGGTATGATCAGCAATTTGATACAGCTCTCATTGAGCCCGTCTGTCAGGCTTCTCTAATAAGGCATCGCCTACCTACTGACACAGTTCCGGGAAGTCTTGTATTCAGCAATCCTGCCAGTGAAGAGAAACGAGTCAACCTATGCGTACGCGTCAGCTATGATGAAGGGGAACACTGGCATGGGGAACAAATGCTTCACGAAGGACCAAGCGCCTATTCATCTCTTGCTGTGCTGCCCGACGGTTCTATAGCATGCCTCTATGAAGCCGGTCTTAAACACCCTTATGAATCCATTCGCTTCGCTCGTTTTCTCCTGCCAAAGGACAAAACACGACCCTAAAGCTACACCGGGCATTCCCGCCTAAGAGAAGATTCATAACTGATAAAAGCCATCTTCCTATTTCTTGGTCGGACTGCCGGGATTTATTTTACCGAGGAAAGCATGAATGAAAGCCTTCGGTAGTGATAAAATAATTTCGCTCTCCCGCATACGCTGGTGACGAGTACTTAGATGTGTAATCCCTCACCAGTATTGAGCAGATACCGACACGGCACTTTAAGGACATTTATGAATCAAATCCAAACAATATCATGTAAGCGCTGTTTATTCGACAGCCATGTCGCAGGGTTCCGACTTGACGAAGACGGCATCTGTAATTATTGTCACATGCAGGATCATTTGGAAGAACGCTTCCCCACCGGTGAAACAGGAGAACGGATCCTCCATCGGATGGCTGCTAAAATACGGAAAGCAGGGCGCAACAAAGCTCATGATTGTATCGTCGGTGTGAGCGGCGGCAGGGATACTTCCTACTGCCTTTATTACGCTAAAGAAAAGATGGGACTCCGGCCGTTAGCCGTCCATTTTGATAATGGTTGGGACTCAGATTCGGCAAAGTCCAATTTGGAGCAGCTATGCAAAGCCTTAGACGTAGCGTTACACACGGTCACCATGGATTGGGAGGATTCACGGGAATTGACCAACTGCACCATTCGTGCTTGTGTGCCTTATATTGATCTGACCAATGACATTGGCATCGCCAGCGCCTTATACCGTACTGCCGCAGAACGGGGAATCCGCTACATTCTTCTCAGTCATTCTTTTCGTGAGGAAGGAATCACACCGCTGAAGTGGAATTATATGGATGCCCGTTACACACGCAGCCTGATCCGCCGTTTCGCCACCAAGAAATTGAAGCATTTCCAAAATACGGACATCCACCATTTCTTTTATTGGATTTTTATGAAACGTATTTCTGTCGTGAATATTACCAACTATTATGATGACAGGGGCAGTCAGGTAGATGACTTTTTAAAAGAGCGCTTCGGCTGGGAAGACACGGGCGACTATCATATGGACAATGAACTGTTTTCCTTGGTTTACTATTATGCCTTAAAAAAGTTTGGTTATGATTGGCGCATCGTAGACTTGTCGGCAAAGATCCGTTCCGGCGTACTCGCCCGCGAAGAAGCCCAAGCCATTTTTGATACGCCGGCCGAGTTCGAAAACGAGGTATTGGTAAAGCGCTGCTTAGAAAAACAGGAATTATCGGAAGAAGAGTTTGCCGCCATCTTAAAAGCACCGAATAAATTTTTTACGGACTACCCGAATTACTATTTTCTGCTGCGTCGGTTTCGATTCTTTTTCAAACTCCTTTGCCGGTTGCATATCCTGCCTATCCATGCCTATGAAAAATATTTCGACGCCGTTTAATATTGAATCCTGATGAATTTGCAACAGAAGGTTTATTTTGCCATACTATTTTGATAGGGAACCTTCTGTACCATAAGATAGTGTGCAGATCAGATGTATCTTTTGCCGCCGACCGGAGCTTGTCTCCATTGTTGATATAAAGGAAATGCTTCATGACGATGACAAAACGCGATATTGCGGATCAGATGAGTCAAACTCTCCATATTCCTACCAAAGATAGTGTCAAAGTAATTGAGAATATTCTCGCTGTTCTCAGTGATGGTCTCGTGGAAGGGGACTACTGGGAAATGCGAAACTTTGGTGTTTTCAAAACCAAACAGCGCGCTCCGCGAACAGGACGCAACATCCACACGCGCGAAAAGGTGAAAGTCCCTGCTTATCGCGATGTCGTATTTAAACCAGGCAAAGAGATGATAAATCGTGTTGCTAAAGCACCGGTGGTGGTTCGCCCCAAATTGCGTAAAAAATAAGGGGATTAATGAACTCTTGTTCATTTTCATGTTCATCACCTACAGAAGAATAGCCCATGCGTGAACACGAACTATTACTTGCCTGCGATACGAGCACACCCTACTGTGCCCTTTCCTTATGCGCATTCAATGGAGAAGAAAAGCGTGTCCACCTCCGCGCCAACTATTGTGTGGAACGGCATCGACTCCATGCGGAAGGGCTGTTATCGGGTACCCATCAAATGCTTGAAGCAGCGTCTTGCACCCTAGACGATATAAGCTATCTGGCGGTAGCTTCCGGACCCGGTTCCTTTACCGGATTGCGCGTGGGGCTTGCCACATGGAAAGGGCTTGCCTTTGCGCTGCGTCTGCCCTTAATAGCCGTCCCCACTTTAGACGCCATGGCGCGGCTTGTGCCGCTCTATGACGGTATCGCTCTTCCTTTAATTGATGCGCGTATGAATGAAGTCTTCGCTGCGGCATACCGCTATTTTTCAGGGACACGGGAAAAAATAATTTCAGATGCAGCCTGTTCTGTTGAAGCGCTAATTACGCAGCTTGGCGAACAACCGGGGCCCATTTTATTTTTCGGCGATGGCGCAGAACGCTACGCTTCCGAAATCAAAAACTTGTTGCCCTCCGCCCATTTAGTTGCACCGGAAAGCACAACTCCACGTGCGGATACAGTGGCAGCAGAAGCCTATGCCTTGCTTCAACAGGGCGTAGAGACTGATCCCGCCTTGGCCGCCCCCACCTATTTGCGTCGTTCACAAGCGGAACAAGCCCGTGACGCTAGCCTCCAATCGAAGACCTCCCCATAGAGAATTTAAGCATGCCAAGCAAGGACATATCCGAACTACGCTTTTCACCGCTGCAACTGGAAGATATTCCTTTTTTGGTGCTTATGGAAGGCGCTTCTTATCCGGATCCGTGGACATACAACATGTTTCGCCAGGAGATAGACGGCCCAATCAGTTATTTTTGTGTCGTCTTCCAAAACGATCAACGGATCGGCTACGGAGGATTTTGGCTGCTCTTCGATGAGGCACATATTACACGGGTCACGATCACTCTTGAGATGCGCGGCAGACAATTTGGCATGCGATTAATGAATCATCTTCTCGACGAGGCACGGAAACGGTCGGCACACGTCGCCCGGCTCGAGGTGCGCGAAAGCAACCAAACTGCGATCACTTTGTATGAACGGTTGGGCTTTTTTCGGGAAGGCGTACGCAAAGGCTATTACGCACAGACCAACGAAAATGCCATTGTCATGAGCAAGAAGTTCAAGATAGGCAGTTAAATCCGCCGTCTCCTCGTACACAAGCATAAAAAAAACGGCAGCCGAATATTCTTTCGACTGCCGCAATCTTTCATCAACAAGAATCAGAGCATTTGCAGCTTCTACACTCAGACCTTTTCACGAGCCGTGTATTTGGTGTGAAGCAGTTTGTGCGAGATTTCACCCAAAGGCGTTCCGAGGAACTCTTCATAAATCTGGGTGATTTCCGGATTCTCATGGGACTTGCGCAGTTTTTTGCCTTCGTCTTCCTTGTATATGGCTTCAATACGTTTCCGTCGAATGGCGTTGGTCGTCATGCGCGGCTGACCGCCGCCGCCGATACAACCACCGGGGCAGGTCATGATTTCGATAAAGTGATACATGGCCTCACCGGCGCGCACCTTTTCAATCAGGGTCCGGGCATTGCCCAATCCGTGAGCCACAGCAACTTTCGCCGTCACGCCATTGAGGAACGACCATTCAGGCAGACAATCTTCAAAAGTGACTTCCGCCGCTTTGATGCCTTCCAGTCCTTCGACAGGGCCAACGTGCAGATTATCGAAAGGCAGTTCACGACCGGTCACAAGTTCCCAAGCCGTACGCAGTGCCGCTTCCATAACGCCGCCTGTATTGGCGAAGATATCGGCAGCACCGGAACTCATACCGATGGGGGAATCCTGCGGGCTGTCGGGAAGGTTGACAAAGTCAATGCCTGCTTCCTGGATCATGCGTCCCAGCTCACGCGTAGTTAGGACATAATCCACGTCCTGCACGCCGCTGTCATTCATTTCCGGACGTTGCGCTTCGTATTTTTTCGCCGTGCAGGGCATAACAGACACGACAATCATGTCTTCCGGTTTCTTGCCTATCTTTCGGGCATAGTAGGTTTTTGCAACGGCACCGAACATCTGTTGCGGCGACTTGCAGGTAGACAGATTATCCAGCATATCAGGATAGAAATATTCGAGGAATTTAATCCATCCAGGTGAACAGCTCGTAAACATAGGCAGTGCGACAGGCTCTTTATCGACCAACGCTTTTTTCATCCTCGTGAGCAACTCGGTACCTTCCTCCATAATGGTAAGGTCAGCAGCAAAGTTGGTATCAAAGACGGCATGAAAGCCCAAACGCCGCAAGGCAGTGACCATACGGCCGGTGACAAGGGTTCCCGGTTCGAGGCCAAAGCACTCTCCGAGGGCAGCGCGAATGGCGGGAGCCGTCTGCACGACCACAGTCTTGGTAGGATCGTCAAGCGCGTCCCATACTTCCTTGACCTGATCCCGTTCAATGATAGCACCTACAGGACACACGGCGGCACATTGACCGCATTGCACGCAGACCACATCATCAAGATCTTGGGAGAATGCCGGTCCCACGACGGTGGCGAAACCACGACCTTGAGGGAAAATACCGCCAACGCATTGGGTGTCATTATACACCGTGACACAACGTCTGCACAAAACACATTTACCCGTATCGCGGATGAGCGCAGGCGTACTGTCATCAATATGTACTTCGCTCTTTTCGCCGGGATAGGTGATTTCGGTAATGCCCAAATCATGGGCAAGTTCTTGCAATTCGCAGTCATCGTTGCGGTTGCAGGTCTGGCAATCACCACAGTGATCAGACAAAAGCAGTTCGACGACGGTGCGCCGTGCTTCTCTTGCTTTCTTACTGTTGGTGCGCACTTTCATGCCTTCGGTGACGGGTGTCACACAGGCCGCCATGAGTGTGCGTGCGCCTTCCACTTCAACCATACATACACGGCAGGCGCCAATCGCCTGAACGTCTTCAAGATAACATAAGGTTGGAATTTTAATACCCGCTTGCCGCGCGGCTTTCAGCACTGTAGTATCCTGAGGCACGTCAACGCTTACGTTGTCTATTGTCAATGTTGGCATGAGATCATCTCCTTATTGAAAGTTTGCCTTGTAGGGAATTACTGACCGCACGTGTCTTTGCCATAATCACAACGCAAACAACGGTGTGATTCGCGCACGGCAACGCTTTCCGTAAAAGCCATTTCTACTTCGTTGAAATTGTGTATACGTCGTTCACGGGGAATGAGTTTCATCTTCGCACGAGGCGCGTCGGTAGGATCGGCATCGGGATCAAATTCCGCGTCCACCTCATAGGCTTCACGCCAGAAGGCGTGCTCTTCGCCCGTGAGGAAACAATCAATGCCAACAGCGGCGCGTTCGCCTGCGCCAATCGCTTCCGCCACCGAGGAAGGACCGTCAGCGGCATCACCGCCGGCAAAGAGCCATTCCACGGAAGTGCGGCCATAGAGAGGATCTGCAGCAACGAAGCCGTTGAGATTCAGCTTGACCGCCATGTCGCCAAGAACCGACTGGGTATCCAGAGACTGACCGATGGCGGCAATGACCTGATCCGCCGCTTCGATGAAGGATTCTCCATTCTCCTGAATTTGCGGGCGTCTGCGGCCGCTGCGGTCGAAATCGCCCAGCCACATGTGATCGCAACGGACACCGGCGACCTTGCCGTTTTCAACAACAATCTCTTGAGGCGAGACCAGCGTCTTCAGAATGATGCCTTCATTTTCGGCTTCTTCAATTTCTTCTTGATAGGCCGGCATTTCGTCACGGGTACGCCGGTAGAGAATCGTCACCGCCTCTGCGCCCAAGCGCACCGCGGTACGTGCCGCGTCAATTGCCGCGTTACCGCCGCCAATGACCACAACTTTTTTGCCCACTGTCGCGGAACCGCGCAGATTATATTCGCGTAAGAAGTCCATGGAATCATAGACGCCTTCAGCATCTTCATTCGCAATGCGCAGTTTCGCACCGGCGGGAGCGCCGACACCGAGGAATACGGCTTCATAGCCCTGATCGCGCAAGTCTTCTAAGGTGAAATCTTTGCCTAAGGCTTTGTTGGTTTCAATTTCAACGCCCATCCGCTCGATCATGCGAATTTCACGGGCCAACTCTTCACGGGGCATGCGGTAGGCAGGAATACACTGAACCAATAGACCGCCGGGACGGGGAGCCGCCTCAAACACCTTGGGCTGATAGCCAAGACGGGCAAGGAAATATGCGCAGGTAAGGCCTGCCGGGCCGCAGCCAACGATAGCGATCTTTCGTTTGGCATTCGCTTCGTTCTCACGCATTTCCGGCAGCTGAATGGTTACTTCTTGTTCGACCATGAAGCGCTTGATACCGCGAATCGCGACGGGATCGTCCAGATTAGCGCGGCGGCATTTGTCTTCACAGGTATGGAAGCATACACGGGCACAGACGGAAGCGAAGGGGTTGCTGTCGCGGTGAACGCGGAGCGCTTCTGCATAACGTTTTTCACCCACAAGCGAAACGAAACCGGGAATGTACACATTGGCGGGGCACGCACTCATACAAGGCGCGCGAACAAGCGCAGGACAGACACCGGCGGGACACCGTTTTTCGCGAATGTGAATGTCATATTCTTCGCGGAAGTGACGGATGGTGCTGAGCACGGGATTGGGCGCTGTCTGACCCAAACCGCAAAGGGCAGTATCTTTAATTTGTTCGCCCAGTGCGATCAGCTTCTCCACATCGCCTTCTTCTCCCTGACCATCGCAAATGCGGCTGACAATCTCAAGCATGCGTTTGGTACCGACACGGCAGGGCACACATTTTCCGCAAGACTCTTCCTGCACAAAATCGAGGAAGAAACGCGCCATGTCGACCATACATGTATCCTCGTCCATGACGATGAGACCACCGGAGCCCATAATAGCGCCCAGCTCGGTCAATGTTTCATAGTCAATGGGCACATTGAGATGTTCGCGGGGGATACAACCGCCGGATGGTCCGCCAATCTGAGCCGCCTTGAATTTTTTATCGTTGGGGATACCGCCGCCGATATCATAAATAATTTCACCGAGAGGCGTGCCAATGGGCACTTCCACAAGGCCGCTGTTATGAACTGCCCCGGCAAGGGCGAAGACCTTGGTGCCTTTGCTCGTCTCTGTGCCAATACCGGCGAACCAGTCAGCACCCTTATTAATGATGACCGGAATGTTCGCATAGGTTTCTACATTGTTGAGCAAGCTGGGTTTTTCCCAAAGACCCTGAACAGCGGGGAAGGGCGGACGGGGCCGCGGTTCACCGCGCTTGCCTTCAATAGAACGCATGAGCGCTGTTTCTTCGCCGCACACAAAAGCGCCGGATCCCATACGGATTTCCAGCTCAAAGTCAAAGCCTGAACCCATGATGTTTTTGCCGAGCAATCCCAATTCACGGGCTTGTTTCAACGCGTTTTCTAAACGTTCCACAGCAAGGGGATATTCAGCGCGCACATAAACAAAGCCTTCGTCCGATCCTACTGCATAGCCGGCAATGGTCATGGCTTCGATCACACTGTGCGGATCGCCTTCGAGGACACTGCGGTCCATGAACGCGCCGGGGTCGCCTTCGTCGGCATTGCAAAGCACGTATTTTTTATCGCCCGGCGCCTTTCGTGTGAATTCCCACTTGAGCCCGCTCAGGAAGCCGGCACCGCCACGTCCGCGGAGCCCGGACTTTTTCACCGTATCGGTCACCTCTTCCGGCTTCATTTCACTCAGCACTTTGGCAAGGGCTTGGTAGCCGTCACGGGCAATATATTCTTCGATACTGGTGGGATCGATAACACCGCAATTGCGCAGTACGATCTTTTGCTGCTGCTGGAAGAAATTGATCTCTTGCAGGGCAGGAATAATCTGCGCGGTGGCGGTAACTTTAAAATTCAAACGGTCGACGGTACGCCCTTTGAGCAAGTGCTCCGTCACGATCTCTTCGGCATCTTCAGGTTTGATGCCTTGGTAAAATACGCCGTCGGGATAGACAACGGCAACGGGGCCGATGGCGCAGGGGCCGAGACAACCCGTGCGTACAAGGTTGACCTCCTCATTGAGCCCGTGCTTGCGCATAGATGCTTCGAGTGCCTCGATTACTGCATACGCGCCGGAGGCAACACATCCCGCACCGGCGCAAACCAACACATGAGAATGTACGGTATTCATGATATTAAACTTCTCCTTGATTGTTTCGTTTGCTCTCCGGCCGATTACTGGCCAATGAGATATTCCATTACGGGATTGCCTTTTAAAATATGATCTTGAACGATGGTGCGCACGCGCTCACTGTTCAATTTGCCATAACGATATTCTTTGCCGGACTTGTCCACCAACGTAAACATGGGCTCACGGTCGCAAAGGCCGATGCAGCCTGACTGGCGAACAGTAACGTTGTTGACGCCTTCTTGATCAAGGCATTGGGTGAGCGTCGAAAGGACGTCACGCGTACCGGCAGCAATACCGCAGGTGCCCATGTGAACCGTCACGGTAATTTCTTTGGGTTCAGAACGCAGCGCAATCGCCGCACGAGCCTTTTCGCGCAGCGCGCTCAGATCTGCGGGGGATGAAATCTTGGTTGTCATAATTGTCATAACTCCTTGGTTAACGGCTCGTTTCTCAGGACGTCGCCGAAGTGGCTGCCTGATCCTGATCCAAATACTGATCCAAAATTTGGCCCAGCCGTGCCGGCTTGACACGCTGGTGCACTTCGTCATCAATCATGATGGCAGGCGCGAGACCGCAGGCGCCGAAACAACGCGCTACGTCAAGGGAAAAAACCCGATCCGGGGTCGTTTCGCCAACGTCTACACCAAGACGATTTTTCAACTCGGCAAGGACTTGTTTGCCGCCGCGAACATAACATGCCGTGCCCAGACACACACGGATCACGTGCTTGCCTCGGGGCTGTGTGGAAAAATAAGAATAGAATCCTACAACACCCGCCACTTCGCTGTAGGGTTTATTCAAGCCCAGACTCACTTTGCGCAATGCAACATCCGGCAGGTAGCCGAAGATCGCTTGCGCCTGTTGGAGAACCGGAATCAAGGCGCCGGGCTTATCCTTGTACTCCGCGATGACCTCGTCGAGGCGTGAAAGCAGTTCTTCTTCTGTCGCCTCTTCTGTACAGCAGCAACAATGCTCTTTCTCAACCATAGCTATTCTCTCCTTGGGATAGACCCCGGGGCACCAGCCTCGGGCAACACAACTTTTAATGACTTTGTGTGCCTTCCACGGAATTCACTGCTTCCGCTTGGTCACACGGTAACGAGGAATCCAATGCCTTCGACCCCTGACGGGCAAAAAAGGCAACCTTTTCAAATGAACTAGTAAGATCTACATTTTCAACATAGACGCCTTCAGGAACCTGAAGCCGTAAAGAAGCAAAATTAAGAAGCCCCCGCACGCCGGCCGCGCATAAACGGTCTGCCACGTTTTGGGCGGCATCCTTGGGCACTGTCAAGATGCCAACATCGATACGCCACTCCCGCACAATACGCCCAATTTCTGAAAGGGGATAGCAGCGCACACCGCGGATTAAAGTATCTTGTTTCCCCGCGTCCGTATCGAAGGCAGCATGAATATGGAGCCAACGCCAGCGGCCGGAAAAATGATTTAGCAGGGCAAGCCCAAGATGGCCCACACCAATCAGCACGGCACGCTGACTTTCCGGCGCGTCAAGAAAGGTGTTGATGGCATCGAGTAATTCGCTGGTGCGATATCCCGAATTAGGAACCCCCATACAACCGAGATGCATAATATCGCGGCGTACCTGCGCAGCAGTAACACCGGCATGTTTTGATAATTCGTGAGAAAAGACAACCGCCGCATCAGCGTCTCGCAATTGCAATAAGACACGGCGATAAACGCTCAGACGTTCGATACTTCGCTCTGGAATTATTTTTGTCATAAGATTGTTTAGTCTAATGGTGATAAGCTGTCTACTAGATTTACCCATCCGCGCACGACATGCTATCGACCGTTTTTTTGTCCTATTCTTTTTTGACTTACCGGTAAGTAAGTCTACAAAATCCATTCGTGAAAAAATAAACGAACAGATATACTATAGCACATTCAACCACCAATTGCAACTCTTTTTTTAGGAAATTACCCATTTAGATAAGAAAAGCGTAAAAGTACTGCGCACAAAAAAACCGGGAAGCAGTGGTGACGCCGACGAAGAAAGAATGAATCAAAAAGGAGAAATTGTCCTTTTTAGTCCTAGACGCTGTCCGTGTTTTGTGCGCTGCACTTTTTCTATTCCCGTCGAAAGAGAAAAAATAGGGCGGGCAAAAAAAGGCAAACCGCAATCAAACCGAAGAGGCTCAAAAATATCGTAGCGGTCTGAGGGGAAAGGGGAGTTCCATACCGATTTTCTGAACGAAACAGAGACTGACCTCTTCTGATGGCAGACGCATAGTTCGCCTTTGAATGGCCTCCTTTCTTTTGAAAAATCGAGGACGCTGTTTTGGGGTTCTGGTGGGGAACAAAAGTAGCGGTGTCGCACTTCACTTTTTTTCATCCCTTTTTAGGCCTCTCTTTTACGTGATGCGTCGTTTCCTATTTTTGTACTTCACCACGTTCAGAACTGCATTATTTTATCACTACTGGTCTGTTGACTTATTTGATATGTTAAGGTATACTGGATATAGAAGCGAAGTATTATCTAGAGGAAGCATCATAGTTTAAAAGGTTTGTTTTTTTGTTGTTATTGTTGTTTTAAGAGAAGTGGTCGTGGTTCGGAAAGAGGTCTCCCTCCACGAAAACCGTTGTTTACAACATAAGGATTCCTATCATGAAATGTCGTAGTGTTTTAATCGTCGGTCTATTGTGTTGTTTGGGATTGAGCGTACTGCCGGCCGTGAGCCACGCACAGGGTTTGTATGGTGAATATTACGGCACGACGCAATTATCCGATCTTCGTGTGTCACGCATTGATCCGCAAGTCTTTTTTGATTGGAAAGAAGGTTCTCCTGACCCGAAAATCCCCGTTAACTATTTTTCTGTTTGCTGGACGGGAAGCGTCGTGGCTGAAGTAAGCGGTACCTATACTTTTTTCGTCACAGCCGACGACGGGGTTCGGTTATGGATGGATGGCGTCCTCGAAGTGAACGCATGGAAAGGACAATCGCCAACAGAATACTCGGTGGAGATAGACCTCACTGCAGGCGAAAGCCTTCCCGTCCGTTTGGAATATTTTGAAAGTACCGGCGACGCGGTCATCAAGTTTGAATGGAAGGGTCCTGATATTGCCCGCGAGCCTGTTCCCGCCGCATGTTTAGTTCCCGGCGACAGCATTGGAGACCGTGTCCGTTACTGGCATTCCAATCCGAACAATGGTCATTTCTATCGTGTAATCGGATCGTACACCTGGCACAAAGCGAGAGAAGAAGCGATTAAGCTTGGCGGCTACCTTGTAGTGATTAATGACGCCCAAGAAAATCAATGGATCTCGGAAATGTTCCGCCCCGTGGCCAGTGATGCTTGGACCGGCGCCAATGATATTGAAGAAGAAGGGACCTGGGTTTGGGATCATACGGGTGAGAATTTCTTTAACGGCGATTATGAAGACGGTGAAACCGTAGCCGGATTTTATTCTAACTGGTCTTCCGGAGAACCAAACAACGCCAATGACGACGAAGATGCCGGCACCATCACCATGAGCCAGGGAAGTTGGAATGACCTCAATGTAATACGCGAACGTTTTGCCATTGTTGAATCCGACGTTCCACAGATTAACTATGATGGTCCCGTTCCTCTTGCCACGCGGGTAGCCCTCGACAATCCCTATACGGTTTCTGTTACTGTTCTGAATCCCACAGGCGTGGTCCAATATCAGTGGTTAAAAGACGGCGCTCCCGTTTCCGGCGCCAACAGTGCCGTCCTTACAATTCCTCACGTGATCTTTGATGATGCAGGACTTTATAGCTGTCAGATTTCAGACGAGTCGTCGGCAAACATTATGACAAAAGAAGCCGAACTCATCGTTGTGGAAGCATTGCCTGTTGCTACAACAACCGGTCTCATTGCTTTGGGTTCATTGCTGTCCTTAGCCGCGATCTGCAGCCGCCGCAAAAAATAAAAACTCCGGCACACAGGTCCTTAATGCTGTGTGATTGATGTTGTTATTACATCGTCAATAACAGGTACTAATACGGGATTGGGCAGGAAGACTTGTTCACGCAAGTTTTCCTGCCCTGCACTTTTAAGGCTGCCCATCCCATTTAAGCTGCGCCCTACAGGGACTCGTCAAGGGATAATCGGAAGCGAACAGATACAGGAACATGATCACTGAGCGCTTTGCCTTCAGGGTCTACGAAGGCAGGATCGCCCCGTTCCCAGCCCAAAACTTGTAAGTGATGCCCCTCTCCCGCACGAAATAAAACACGGTCAATCTCCGTGCCTGTAGGGCCATTAATGATGTCTGAAGCATCTTCCACATTCAGGGCTTCCACGAGATGATCAAAACCCATGACTTTGGGATTATCTTTGTTCTTCTCTTTATCTTCAGCGCCGCGGCTGGGCCGCATATTAAAATCACCCAAGACAATAAAAGAATGGTCCGAAGGCGAGTTTTCATGAATGAATTGGATCAGCGCATCCCCTTGGGTAAACCGAGCCCGTCGGCTTGCTGGTTTGCTGCCGGCGGCGATGTGCGTGGTATATACATCCAGCATCATTCCGTTCATATCAAAGGTGGCTTTTAACACGCCTTTCGAGGCGGGCCAATTTTGAGCGTCTCCTTCATCTGCAAAATGTGTTTCCGCCACATCCTGCAGTGGGAAGTTGCCCAGAATAGAAAGCCCTGAGGATACCAATTCAAAGGGATGTTTCAGAGAGGCGTGATAAATTTTAACCGAGTGCCGCGCCTCCTGCCACAAACGACGATGATCCTTGAAGCATTCTTGGATCGCGCAAATATCGAATTGATTAAGTAAAGGCGAGATGTATTTAAACTTGTGCCGTGAATTATCGAGCACCGGCCGTGCCTGCACATTATACGTGGCAATGGTAAATTCGACAGCACCCGTTTCTTGTGAGTCTGCAGCCAAAGCGTCAGTATGTACCTCAACGATGATACCACGCTGAGCACGGAGCCATAGACCCAAGGCGGCCAACAATACACACCCCACCACTACAATTAGGACACTGCGCCGAGAAATTTTTGAAGCAATCAAAAATGAACCTCCTCCGTATACTGCTTGATGTAATAGCGATCACCTATCGCATGGCAAAAGCGGCCTATTCCGCTCTCAAAAGATATGACCCATCAAGGGCGCTATCGGTTGCAAGAGCACAGGCGCTTTCACGGAAAACAGAAGGGGACAGATCGTCAATCTTTAGTGTTATTGTTTTCAATAATACTCGGATATTTGACCGGTGTCTTTTTCATAGGTGTTTTTAGCTTATAAGGTTTCGGTTCTATCGATGGTGTTTCCGCTTTGGGCGGTTCCGTCTCTTCTGTGAGCATCTTATGTTGATACCACATTTTTTCGCGGGAGTGATCCTCATCAGATTTCACTTCTATGCGCTCTGAAGGCTTCGAGTAGTCCCGCAGCTTTGTGCCCGGTAAGGTAGGCGAGATGGTATCATCCTTAATGCATGTGCTCGGCTTTGAGTAGTCGCGAAGACCGGAGCCGGGCAGGGTCGGCACCATGGTGTCTCCCTGAATGCGTGCACCCGGTTTCGAATAATCGCGCAGACTGGAGCCCGGCAGAGTCGGATAGATCATAACGCCCTCGATACGCGCTCCCGGCTTCGAATAATCGCGCAAACTGGAGCCCGG
>JAAYJI010000163.1 GCA_012523015.1 Candidatus Hydrogenedentota bacterium | reverse complement strand
CTGAAGTTTGCGAACGATCTGTTCCGGATTGTGACGTTTCCTTTTCGACATAATCAAGTCTCCTTGCCCGAAGGGCAGATGCGAAACTCTCATTATACATGGACCAGTTTACGGGGGGCACACCACCGCCGCTTATAGAAAACGCGCAGCCGTGAGTTTTTTGCACATCCCGGGATGCCTGTGTTATTTTACACTATTCTTTTCAATCACTAACATATTTGTGTGAGGAACAACTTTGCATCAGCCCTTGGGCTGTTCAACAAAAATCTCTGCGCCGGCGTCGACACACAACGATGAAACGGATACAAAATGAGACGCCGGCCAACACCTAAGGATCTGTACTATGAAAAAGTTATTGTGTTGTGCTGCCGTGCTGCTTACCCTTGTAGGTGTTTCTGGCAGCTATGCTGATGGTGTCGTAGAATTAGCCTCAGGGGCATGGTTCTTCGACAATACGGACAACATCCTGCAAGCCGCAAAAAGCGAAGATCTTGTGCTCGTTGGAGAACACACATTGATAACGGGACCTAATGGCAAAGGGGCAGTGCATATTGGCAAAGAAAGTTACTATGAATGTGTGCACGGGATCCCATCTCCGAACAAGGGTCTGATCAATCAATATACGATTGTGATGGATGTGCGCACTACCTTTGAAGATCGTTTTTTTGCACTCTACCAGACCGACCCGGAAAACAAACGAGATAACAACTGTGAATTAATGAATCGACAACGCAACCTCGGCCGCATGCCAACAGGAAGATCTCATATAGAATGCGTTGAGGCAAACGCTTGGACTCGTATCGCGATTGTCGTGGACAATAGCAATGGTATTTTCGACATTTATGTTAACGACGACCGTGTCTTACTCGGTATTGGTCAACCCGTGGATGGAGATTACGCTTTACAAGAAAAAGTCCTCCTCTTTGCCGACGATGATGGCGACGACGGCCCCCTTGATGTATCACGGGTACTTATTTTTGGATTTCCGCTCAGTGCCGAACAAATCCTTGCCCTGAATAAAGAACTGCCCGTTTGTGAAAATGGCTGTAAGCCTGCGCAGGTTATGAATGTCAAATCGCCATCTGAAACAGTTACAAGCAAACGGAATGCCTTTCAGTTTGATCTTCCGGAAGATTGCGGTGAATTGCTGCAGTATCGTATGGACTGGGACGATGGTTCTATTGGCCGCTGGAGTCTGCTGCTGCCGCAATTCGCTAAACTGCGCGCACATCATGCCTACAATCTGCCCGGTACCCAAGAACTAAAGGTACAACTGCGCAACGAGTGCGGCATTATCTCGGACTGGCTCCCCTTCGCGCAGGTGGAAGTCAAAGGCCCTCCGCAAGTCCGTGCGCTCACAACCGCCTACCAACAAGATCTGCGCCAAGATGGTATCACGCTCATGTGGGAAGCTAACTGTAATTTACCCGGAGAAGTACATTTAGGCAAGACCAAAGATGAATTGGCACAACGTGTCCAAGCCTCCACAGTTCCCTCCGGCTTCGATTCTATGATTTACAAGTCGACAAACACTGATCTGGAGCCCGGTACCGTCTATTTTTATTAGGTCAAGCTGGCTGGACAATACCCTATGGGCAAAGGTTCCTTCCGCACCGCTCCCGCAGCCTTTGAACCCTTCAGCTTCTGCGTCTGGTCGGACAGCCAGGGTTTTTGTCGCGAAAACCCAAGTAACCGCCACGAACCCACCAACTCAATGATGAAACACATGGGTGCAAGTGATGCTAATTTTGCCGTTACCACCGGCGACTTGGCAGAAGATGGTGCCGATTATAAAGATACGCGCCAGTTCTTTTTAGATCGCGTTGCTAAATATTTAGGGACACAAAAACCTTTCTTTATTGCCTGGGGAAACCATGATTCCTATGGCAATTCCATACTGCGCAAATTCTCTGATAATCCCAGCAAAAATCGTGAAGGTTTCGGACCCGGCAACGGCGCCTTTGCTTTTAGCTATGCCCAATGCCGTTTTATTTGCCTTGATTACAGTTCCATGTACTCCGATATTGATTCTTGGCTTGAAGGCGAATTGCAATCACCGGAATCAAAAAATGCACGGCATCGTTTCCTTTTCGTGCACGTGCCCCCCTATTGCGAAATCTGGGTGGATGGCGATGCACTGCTGCGCAAAACGCTGGTTCCGCTCATGGAAAAATACGGTGTTGAAGCCTGTTTCAGTGGACATACCCACGCTTATGAACGAGGCTTTTTAAACAATGTTCATTACATTATCACCGGCGGCGGCAGCTGGCTGGATCACGGTGAAACGGTCGTGAAAGAATGGCCTCACTCCATTGTGGGCGGGAAAACACCGGTTGGTTCTTATGAACTTGGTTTGGTCAATGAATATGTCCGCATCATTGTTGATGAAGAGGGATGGCGCGGCGAATGTGTCGCCTTCAATCCTGATGGAAGCGAGGTGGGCGTAATCGACACCTTTCATAACGATAAACCCTGAGTCTTAGAACTTTAGGCTTTCGAAAAAACGCTTGTGATTATCCAAAAGTGGGAGTGAACTTTCACTCCCACTTTTTCTTTTAAAGGAAGGGGAAAACCAATCAATGGGGCGCGAGATTCCGCTCCGCATAATCTGTGTTTGTTAGTGCAACGGCACGATAAGACTGCCTGAATACCCTAAGGGCATGTAGGCATGATCTTCGCTGAAACGAAGGGTCGACGGATAGCCCATGACGGGCGTCAATGAAAGCATTTGATAGGGATCCGTATCCAAGTCAAATGAAGCAACGGCTGCTCCTGATACGGACAGAAAAGCCTGACTATTTTTTACGCCCAGCAGAGAAGACCAAATCCAGCCAAAATTATGAGTCGTGCCTCGGATGAAGCGTCCGTCGTCAGTGAGACGCAAGACACCCATTTTATAACCTTCTTCTCGTTCTTGCTGCACTATAGTATCTTCCCTAATCAAGCTGTCGGCTCCACTTTCCTCAGTGTAGGAAATAGCATAGGCATAACCGAGATAGACGATATTGTTGCCGTCTATTTTCACATCATCACTGAGATAAGGCATCAGTTCAGAATCACGCAAAATAAACTTTTCAAAGTGCTGAAGTTCGCCGCTGCGCAACAAGGTTACCACGTTATAGTTATTTGTATATTGGCTGTCCTCTAAGACAATCACCTGACTGTTTGGGCTTTTATAGAAAAAGGTGCCGGGTACATTGACAGCTTCTGTAATTTCCATGGAGACAGGATCAAGGACTTGCAAATAACAGGCTGATAGCGGATAGTAATTATCGAGATATTGAAGGACTTTTTCGGTAGAGATATAAATGAATCCCTCAGCGCTGCGCACGTTTCGGACATGATCATAGCCCAGCCCGACATATTCGATTGCGCTATCTTCCCGCGCCAAATCAATGAGCGCCAATCCTTGTTGCGGCTTGCTGTTTCCTAACACGGTTTCAAAGGTGCTGCCGTAGCCGCGCAGGACAAGGTAATCCCCTGCCAGTACAGCATAATCGTTTGTCGAGGAGTAATAAGGATAATAATAGCGGCGCATCATTACATCCATCATCGGGTAATAGTATCCCCCGCCCCTGCCTCCAAACCAACCGGGCTCCAGTTTGACATTCCATTCCCGACGAAGGAGCGGGTGATCAACCTCCGAACAATCAACCCCTACTACACGATAATAGGATTGATAGTCAGGCTCATATTCCCAAAAAGAACCGGAGATTATGAGCTGTTGATTCCATACAAAAGAGGCAGAAAAACCGGTATAGGGAAGTTCCACTTCACCTCCCTCTCGCCCGTCCAGATGCTTTAGTTTAATGAGGGTGTCGTTGGCGTCGTAACGGGTTATAATTTCAGCAAACCATCCTTCTCCTAAAGGTACTATGTCTGAAATATTTTCTGCCAAGGAAAGCGAATTCTCAACAACCGGCTGCGCAATATCGTCTCCGTCGATGACGGCAAGTTGTTCCTGGGTGACTGCATAATAGCGGTCGGACCAAGCAAAGGAACGGACAACGCTTCCCTGCAAGTCTACAAATCCTTGTGTATTCAGCTGTTGTTCATTCCATGAAACGAACTGAAGGCGATCATAGCCGCCGCTTCCGCCGTTCCAACCGCTGAAGGGCACCAAAACCATGTCATCAAAAACCGAGAGTGATTTCACGTCATCATAGGCAGAAGACCAAGACCAACCATCACCGAAACTCACATAATCAAGACGTTGGGGATCTTCAGGGTTACTGACATCAAAAAGACTCACCATGACCCGCCAGCCTCCTTCATCATCAACGCCCAAGGCGATTAATCTGTCGCCTCGCGGTTCGATATGGGTAGACCAACCGGGTATTTCCAATTTTCCCGAAACTTCCGGATTACTAGGATCGGAAAGATCCACAACAAAGAGCGGATCTTTCGTTAGATAGGTGACAATATAAGCGCGGGACTGATCAAAGCGCGTGGCGTAGACAGTTTCACCGGAAGCACTTTCGAGGAGGGCCTGTCCCAGTTCTATGAGATTATCGGGGTCGCTGAGATCAAAGGTGGTTATCAGCGTATTCCGTTCGGGGAACCAGGTGTTGGTCACCACGCGTAACACACCATCCCACACGTCCATTTTGAAACGATCCGCCATATAGCCTGGAACATCCACGGCACCGCGCACGCGAATAGCGCCATCGGGATCGTTGATATCCACATAGGTTATGATGCTGTTATTGGTGTTGTAATCATTGTTCACGCAAAAAATCGCGCTATTGGTGGCTTGAATTAAATTACCGTAGCCTCCAAAATTCACCCGATCGACGAGGACCACATTGGCGGGGTCGGCAGTATTTACGCTGATTGCCCACGTGGTTCCATAGGATTTGTTCGCAGACGCAGTATTGAAAACAGGGGTGTCATCGTCGGCTTCGTAATAACTGTAATCGCTGCACACTGCGTACAAGATGGTACCTACGAGGCGGCTATCGACTAAATCCCCGTCAAAGGTAAATTTATTTTCGAGTATCACCTCTTCCGGATCGCTCACATCAAAGAGGTAGAGTATAGAACCGTTTTCAACTTGGAACTGATTCTTTTCATAGCGTACTGTTTGCGCATAACTGACCAATACGTAGGCTTTATCGTCTATGAGATACAGGTCGCGTGGGAAGCCGACGGTAGGCGTTTGTGACAGGAGTGTTTCTGTGGCAAGATCAACAATGGTCAAGCCTCGGTATTGGTTGAGTATATACAAGAGATTGTCGGAACGTCGAATGACGTCAGGTTCCACCAATTCGCGATTTTTACCCTCTCCGGAAATAGCTTCCTCATCCTCTGCATACTCTACATCCGGCGCGATTCGGTATTGATAGTCTTCACCGGCACTGGTAAATTCCGGAAATTCAGATTCGCCTTCCGTCTCAATTTCACCTTCCACCGGGCTTTCACCCTCGAAGGGATACTCGCCCTCCCTAACTATTTCGCCTTCCACCGGGCTTTCGCCCTCCCAAACTATTTCGCCTTCCACCGGACTTTCGCCCTCGAAGGAATACTCGCCTTCCGTCTGAATTTCACCTTCCGGCGCTTCGCCTTCTCCCTCTCCGTCATTTCCCGGGGGATGAAAAAATAAATGGCAACCGCTCAACGTCAATACGATTACGATACCACAACAAAGAAACAGGGAATTTAAGGTGGTTTTCATGACCATGACCTCTACATAAAGTTGAACTGCATTATCAAAAATTTCACGCTTCACCGCCTCTGCGGTTGCGCGATACGAATAGCAAAATACAAGCCCAAACCCATTCAACTGTATTTACGTTATGGCGAACTGTCGGATGTCAAGACTTCCTCGACGCACAACTACTTATTCGTCGTAGCCTTTGCAAAAAAGTCGCGTTATTAAAAGGTATTACATCTTTTATCGTCTTATATAGTATACAATAAGCGGCTGAAAACGTTACTTTCCCCAAAGAATTTTCATCTTAAAAAATCAGTCTATTGAAATGATACAGCATAAAAACGCAAACTAAGAGGCTTGCACAGCAACACTAGCCATCCAATAATTCGGAGTATCTCTTTATGCCTTTTTTCGCTCGCCCTAAAACACAATTCATGATCTCTTTAAGCTTCACTTTATGCTTGGTCTTCGTATCTGCATTTCAGATTGCCCACGGGGAGGAGACGCCTTGGGCACAGCCTGATGCAGGGCTCAAACAACGTTTTTTAGCGCCGCCTGCCGATACGCGTATTCTGAAAATGATCCATCAGTTGCCGGACGAAGCGGAAAAGCTGCCTTTGTTCTTAGAGCTGTTAAAGCGTCAAGGTTTCGGCGGTGCCGTTACGAATGTGTCTTTCACAGACTATTTCAAAAGTGAGGCTAAATGGGAGTCCTTTATTCAAGGAATTCAAGAAGCCAAAAAACAGGGCTTTGCCTTGTGGCTTTATGATGAATGCGGTTACCCTTCGGGCCCTGCCGGCGGATTGACCTTAGTTGATCATCCCGAATATGAGGCAGAAGGACTCCATGTAATAGACGCCTCTGCCCATGAGGGCAAGGTCTCTTTTGCATTGCCGCCGGGCACCTTGGAACAAGCCTTTGCCGTACCAATATTTGAGGGTGTAGGTAATCTGCAGGAAGCCATTGATGTTTCCAATGCTATTAAAGACGGGCATTTTGAATGGGATACCCCCGACGGCGACTGGCGTGTCTGTGTATTTACCAAGAGCAAACTTTACGAAGGTACCCACGCCGAAGCGAGCATCGCTTTTAAGTTTCCTTATATTGATTTGCTTGCACCCGAACCGACAGCTCGTTTTATTGAGATCACCCACGACGAATACGCACGGCGGCTGGGTTCGGATCTGGGCAAATTTTTTGAATCCACCTTCACCGATGAACCTTCTTTAATGAGCGTCTTTTTAAGCAAACAAAAAAACAGTGTTCTGCCGTGGTCGCCTGTTTTAAGAAAAGCTTTTCAGGAACAACAAGGTTATGACATATCTTCTCTGTTACCGGCTTTGGTGATGGATACAGGCGCTGAAGGCAAGAAAATTCGTTACGATTTTTGGCAGACCATCGGCAATCTGGTTTCAGAAAATTATTTCGGGCAATTGCAGCAATGGGGACGGAACCATAATATTCCAAGCGGCGGGCATCTGTTGGCAGAAGAAATGTTCCTTGCACACATTCCCTTTTATGGTAATTTTTTTCAATGCCTGCGCCGTTTCGATACGCCCGGCATGGACTGTCTTACGAGCCTGCCCCATGAAGTACCCGTAAACGTGGCGCGCATGATCGGCAGTGTTGCCGATCTTGATGAACGTCCATTGACTATGTGTGAAACCTCCAATCATTCTCAGCACTACCGCCCCGAAGGAGATACCCGTCCCGTACGCGTGGTTTCTGAGGATGAGATTCGAGGTACTTGCAACCTGTTGATGATCAACGGCATTAATACGATTACCAGTTATTATGTTTTCAAGGGATTTGAGGATGAGCAATTGAAGCGAATCAATGATTGGGTGGGCCGCTGCTGCACGCTGTCGCGGGGCGGCTACCAAGTCAATGATGTTGCATTGCTCTATCCGGTGGAATCGGGCTGGATACACTTCACGCCCTCCAATCATTGGGTCGATGAGGTGTCTGCGGAGGCCCGATCTATTGAACGTATTCTGCACAGCGCAGAAAACGATCTATTCCGTTCGAAGCGAGGCTATACCCACATCGATACACAGACCCTTGTTGAGGCGCGGGCAGAAAGCGGCGCTCTTAAATTTAAGAATCTGTCCTGGCGCGTTGTTGTTTTGCCGGCAGTAGACACCCTGCCCTTAGCTGCTTGGAAAAAACTGGAAGCCTTTTATCAGTCGGGCGGCGTAATCTTCGCACTGGGAGCACGGCCGCAAAACAGCGAAAGCCTTTTCCCGTCTGAAGAAGTTTTGACCCTGGCCAACACCCTCTTTGGCACCGGCGGCGAGGTGCAGATTATCACGAATGAATCCGGAGGCGCAGGCATCTTTCTCCCCCATGGTATGGAATCACTCTTAGCCGCCTTGCTAGACGATATTTTAGAAAAGGACGGAAGCTTTAACAACAACAGTGACTCTTTACGGATGAGTCACCGTTTTGTGGATGACGCCCATCTTTATTTTCTTATCAATGACAGCAGTCAAGCGTGGGAAGGGACCATGGATCTGCCTTGTGATGGGAAGGTAGAAGCGTGGGATCCGGAAACAGGCACCGTGGTCGAGCTCCAATCAGCCGCCAATATCCCGGTATCATTGAAAGCTTATGGCGCCATGTTCTACCGGCTTGACAACGTCGTGAAACCGCGTAAGAAAATTTTCACATCAAGTAATGTACCGAAAATCATGTATTCTGCTCTGCCGTTGGTGATCCCGGAATTAGCACACGGCACCTATGTCATCCCGTCACAAGAACAGAATGAATTGTTGGGCGCGCTCTCCACCCCTGTTTGGCAATTCACGGCGCAGCTGACAGAAAGTAATGTAGACTGCTTTCTTTTCGCCTCTTTCAATTTTCCCGAATTTTTGGATTTAAGTCATGAATCGTTTCTATCGTTACGCGTTGGACTGCCGGAAAAGCAAAAAATATCGAATGCCTTGTTGGTGGTTTTACGAGATGCAACAGGCGCGGAATATTTAGCAGAGGGGGGTATCACGCTTAATGCAGCCGGAGATCACCGACTCCATATCCCTTTAAAGAACTTCGCGACGGCACACTGGAGCATCATACAAGATAAGCCCTTAGATTTGTCTCAGATCAGTGCTGTTCGTATCGGTTGGGGCGGCTACTTTGGAAGTGCTGGAGAAACAGTTCAATTTAGCTGTGCCATTCCGGAACTGGCGCGATTGCGCTAGCGCGCGTTATTGGATATATAGGCGTTCTGTGGCGAAGGCGGCATCACTGGTAAGGTTGATGCTGAGCGCGCGCAGCCCTGCTTCATCGCCCGGTGTTGGGATATGGGTCAAGTGCATATCGCAATCTTTCAGATGCTTGAGCTGTTCCACCGCCAAGGTTGTGGCGCTATTAAACGGCATGGACGCGCCCACAGCGATGAGCGCTTCCTCTAAATCGAGACTGATGCTCTTTCCGTTTTTTATTACGCGCTTCATATCACCGATGGCTTGGATAATGTGCGGAGAAATCAAGTGGATCTTATCGGGGATCTCTGCCAAATATTTGATCGCATTCAAGACCGTACTCGTCGCGGCATGCATTAACGACGAATTGCAGCCCGTTATGATGGTATCGTCATGTAATTCAATTGCTGCGCCGCAAAAAATACCATCATTCCCTTTATTGGTCTTTGTCGCTCGTGCCGCGGCTTCCCGTGCAGCGCGTACGACGTTCCGATCCTCCACCTGAACGTCCAGTTCGTTCATGAGTAATTCAACGCGCTCCACCGTATCGCGCTCAGCTAAGCCCATCAAATATTCGCAACGGCTGCGCAGCACACGGCGAACCACTTCTTGCCGTGCTGCTTCACGGGTCACCTCGTCATCATCAATACTGAAACCGACGCGATTCACGCCCATATCGGTCGGTGATTTATAGAAACATTCCTGTCCGGAAATTTTTTCGAGTATCCGCCGAACGAGCGGGAAGGCGTCCACATCCCGAGAATAATTTACGGCTGTTTTTCCGTACACATCAATATGAAAAGGATCAATCACATTGACATCCCGTATATCGGCAGTTGCCGCCTCATACGCTACATTGACAGGATGTTTGAGCGAAAGATTCCAAATAGGAAAGGTTTCGAATTTGGCGTACCCGGCGCAAACTCCCCGTTCGAATTCATGGTAGAGTTGGGAAAGACAGGTACCCAGTTTGCCGCTTCCAGGTCCCGGACCGGTCACAACAACCAAAGGCTGGGTCGTTTCAATAAAACTGTTGCTGCCATAACCCTCGGGACTGACAATAGTCTCCACATCGGTGGGATAACCTTTGGTCGCTCTATGGGTATAGACCTTTAAGCCGCGCCGCTCTAATTTATTTTTAAAGACAAGGGCAGATGGCTGGTCTTCAAAACGTGTGATGACCACGGCCGTAACATCTAGGTTCCAGTCACGCCGCAAATCGTCGATCAGTTTCATCACGTCTACAT
>JAAYJI010000162.1 GCA_012523015.1 Candidatus Hydrogenedentota bacterium | reverse complement strand
TTCGGGCAAGGAGACTTGATTATGTCAAAAAGGAAACGGCACCATCCGGAACAAATCCTTCGCAAACTTCAGGATGCGGATCGTCTTTTGAATGTTGGAAAGTCCGTGGAACATGTATGCCAAGCATTGGAAGTGAGCAGTGCAACCTACCATCGCTGGCGCAATCAATAGGGCGGTATGAAGTGCGACGAAGCGAAGCGTTTAAAAGAATTAGAAATCGAAAACGCTCGATTAAAGAAGCTTTTGGCCGAGTCAGAACTAGACAAGGCTATACTGCGGGACATAGCGGAGGGAAACTTCTGAGCCCGGCGCGGCGCCGGGATGTTGCAAATGTAGTGCAGCATACCCACGAAGTGTCGGAACGTCGGGCCTATACCGTGGTCAATTAACCTCGTTCTACCCATCGCTATAGGCTTAAAAGCGAGACCAAGATGGCGTTTTGCTGAGTGCTATTTATGAGTTAGTTAAGGAACACCCTCGGGGAGGTTTGGCCGCTGAAAAAAGAGGGGGCGCTTGCTTCCTGCCAGATACACAAGGAGCGTCGCCGCCGGCGCTGAATAATAGGCTGCAGTGATCAAAGGGGATCGGCGTTTGATGCGTCCTGTAGGTTTTGAGACAGGAAGAGAGACTTCCTATTCAAGCGTCTTTTTTATTCCACGCACGCTATAAAGAGAAGTCCGGTTCATGTGCAACGGTTGCTTATGTACGTCTTTCTAGTGAGATTGGTATCTTTGAGTTGAATTCCTTTAGAATGCAAGTATAGAATACGTTCATGAAATGTCCAGTCTGCCATGAACCCCTTTTTACCATTGAATATTTAGAAATCGAACTTGATTTCTGTGGCGAATGCCAAGGGTTTTGGCTTGATACGGGCGAACTGGATCTTTTACTGGGCGAACATCAACTAAGCGAAGAATTTCTGAGTGGAGGCGATCTCAAACATACGGAAGGGGAAGCAAAGCGTCCCTGCCCCATTTGTAGCACGATGATGGAAAAACAAGTTACAAAAGGTGCTGCTCCAATTGTCTATGATTTGTGTCCCAAGAAACATGGTATGTGGTTTGACAAGGGCGAACTACACGATATCCTGAAGGCAGCCTTGTCAGTTGAGGCCTCACCCGTTCTGACATGGCTGGGTGAACTTTTTCAAGAAAAGGAAGAGTAAGGCTTTGTATCACTGTTAAAGAGAAAGGAAGTCTATGAGCAGCTTTTTAGTTGGAGTACTTGTAATTGGCGCAATCGCCTTCGTGGTCTTGATTTGGATGATCGGCGCTTATAACACCTTGATACGCTTGCGGAATGCGGTAAAAAATGCATGGTCACAAATTGATGTTCAGCTCAAGCGCCGCCACGACTTGATCCCCAATCTGATTGAAACCGCGAAGGGATATATGCAGCATGAACGTGAAACCTTGGAAAGCGTTGTGAGTGCTCGCAATCTTGCCCAGAGCGCTTCAGCAAAAGGAGCGAGCGTGGCAGAACAGGGCGGGTTGGAAAGCGGACTGAACAAAGCGTTGAGTAATTTTTTTGTGGTTGTGGAACGTTACCCGGACTTGAAAGCGAATCAAAATTTCCTTGCGTTGCAGGAAGAACTGAGCTCCACAGAAAATCGGATTAGTTTTGCACGACAAGCCTTTAATGATTCGGTTATGGTCGCCAACAATCGCATTGAAATGTTCCCTACGAACATCGTGGCGGGACTTTTTAATTTTAAGAAAGAAAGTTTCTTTGAAATTGAAACTGCGGAACGTGAGGTTCCCAAAGTCTCCTTCTCTTAAATGCCGTAGGGGTAAACCAGTATTGCAGGCGTGTATCCTGCTGACGCTGCTTTGCGACGCTGCTCAGAAAGGGGAAGCCGTACGCTATGTTTGAACTGATACGTGCGAACCGGCGGAAATCCGCTGTACTCATCTTTTTAATGTTACTTGTCCTGCTTATTGTAGGCGCCCTCATTGGAATGATCGCTTTCCCCGTCACCGAATCCTATATGGTCGGGAGTTTCCGGTTCATCATTCCTATGGGCGCGTTGATCGGGATGGCGGTAAGTTTTCTAATTTGGGGCGTCCAAGCCCTTGTCGCTTTTTCAGGCGGTGACAGCGTTCTTATGGCCGTTGCGGGGGCAAAACAGATTCGAAAACAAGATCATCCCCAACTCTTTAATGTGGTGGAGGAAATGGCGATTGCGGCACAACTGCCAGCCGTACCCAAAGTGTATATCATCGAAGACATGTCCTTAAATGCCTTTGCCGCAGGGCGCAGCCCGGAACACGCTGCCGTCGCCATCACCCAAGGGCTGCTTGCTAAATTAAATCGTGATCAACTGCAAGGTGTTATTGCGCACGAAATCGCCCACATTGCCAACCGCGACATCCTTTTCATGACCTTTGCCACAATCATGCTGGGATCCATCGTATTGATCACCGAATTATTTTTGCTCACCATGCGCTTTTCCACCCACGCCGCCTATAATTCCAGCCGCTTCAGTACGCGCAAATCAAAAGATAATGGCGCCCTATTATTGATTACCCTTGTCCTATTGCTCTTCGCTTGGATACTCTCCATTATCGCGCCCCTTATGGCTCAATTGCTCTATTTTGCCTGTTCCCGTCAACGTGAATATTTGGCAGACGCCGGCGGCGCTGTCTATACACGCTATCCCGAAGGCTTGGCGAGTGCACTGGAAGTAATCGCCGGCAACCCCGGTCAAAAAGAGTCAACGAGCAAGGTCTTAGCGCCCTTATATATCATTAATCCTCTGGAGGCGCGGGAAGCCAGTTTAAGTTCCCTAACGAGTACCCATCCTCCTATAGCGAAACGTATACGGATTTTACGTGCCATGGGCGGTGTTACTTCCTATCAATCCTATGCGGCAGCGGCAAAGATGGAAGGTAACTTGAACGATATTCATATGCCCGCCGCTGCCTTCGCAACGCCGACAGCAACGGCAGGCATGGTATCGGGTGCCGCTGCTCACCGCGCCGCGACCGGTGGTCTTCCCCAAACAGCTCCACAGACTGCTTCGCCGCCGCCTACACCTAAAACATCTGAACCGACACCAAGGCAACGGTATCGTGAAGCTGCTGATCTCGTCCGTTCCGTCAATGGGTTTCTTTTCTTAAGTTGTACATGCGGCTTGAAAGCGAAAATCCCCCCCACTTACAAAAAATCACAGGTTCAATGTCCCCGCTGCGGAAAGATTTATCCCTTGCAGTAAAGGTAGGCTTTATTCGCTTTTGCCGGATCGCGCAGCAC
>JAAYJI010000161.1 GCA_012523015.1 Candidatus Hydrogenedentota bacterium | reverse complement strand
TTGATGCCGTGTGTATTTTCGTCCATGATATTGTGGATGATACCGTGGCAAAACGGCTGGCTGCCATGGGAATACGTCTCATCGCACTGCGCTGCGCCGGATATAACAATGTAAATCTGGAGGCTTGCGCCGCCTACGGTATCACCGTTACCCGCGTCCCTTCCTATTCGCCGCCCTCCATTGCAGAACACAGCGTAGCGCTGATGCTGGTCTTAAGCCGCCACTTGGTTCGAGCTCATGCACGCGTGCGGGAAGGCAATTTCTCCTTAAATGGGATGGTTGGATTTGAAATGCATAATAAGACGGCGGGAATCATTGGAACGGGAAGGATAGGGAGGCATGCTGCTGAAATACTCACGGGATTTCACTGCAAGGTGCTCGCCTTTGATCCCTATCCGGATGTAGAACTTCGTAAGAATTCCCGCATTGAGTACACCGATTTAGACACCATTTTCGCAGAATCCGATATTATTAGTCTCTATGTGCCGCTGCTGCCAAGCACCAAATACATGATTAACGATGATTCCATTGCAAAGATGAAGCAAGGCGTAATGCTTATTAATACGAGCCGTGGAGCACTGGTGGACACGAAGGCGCTCATTCGCGGTCTCAAGACCGGGAAAATAGCCTGTGCAGGCCTTGACGTATACGAGGAAGAATCTGAATATTTCTATGAAGATAAATCAGATGGGGTTATCACCGATGATGTGTTGGCTCGGCTGCTCACCTTTAACAACGTTTTAGTGACCAGTCACCAGGCATTTTTAACCCACGAGGCATTACAGAAAATCGCTGAAATAACCTACAACAACATTCAGGAATATTTCGCCGGTAAACGGGGCCACAGTTTGACTTATGGGCTGTGTTCCCAGTGCGCCTGATTCCTCTCGAATCAGCGATATTTTGAGGCAGCAAAGCAAAAGACCTCGTTGCTGCCAATAGTATGATACTACTAATTTCATGTATTATTTTAGTATGGTGCGATTTTTTATGAATATGCTTCTTCACTGAATTATATGAAATCACAAGTTGTAAAAAGACTGCCTTAGATCTGATAACGACTTTCTATAAGATGAGAAGATAGCACCTTTTTCCCTCCCTTCAAAACCACCAGATCACCGGCAGGCTGCACCGCGATCCGCCCATAAAATCCCCTTCCTCTCCATTTCTAAAAGACTATCCAAATCAAAAGACGGCACTATAGGCTTCCACATTCGCAAAGGAAAGCTGTGCTCATAAAAGGTCTTTCTCCGAGATAAAAGGCGGTCTATTCATTTCTCTTGACGAGAAAGGCAAAAGGGTCTACGACCTTGAAGCGGTCTTCACCAAGGATTATTTTCATGAAAAATGAATATTAGAATTTGCTAAAAAATATGTCCACCTATAGGGCGGGCCTCAATTCGGGGGAAGAGAAGAGCCTAAAAGAAATGCCGTGTATCACCATTTGAGGGCGCGTTAGTGACCTTTTTATACATAGGGGAGAAGGGAGAGTGTTCTATTTTTAACGATTATAATGCTGCGTTTGATTTTAGAACACATCTCTTTCTTTATTTCTCTTGATTTCAATTTATGAAAACAGAAGAATAAATATTTTCAAAAACTGGCTATTGCTTAAAAATAGAACACGGAAAAAATATACTGAAAATATCCAATACTTTTTAAGAGTCACTTATTTTATCAGTAACGATTAATCAATACCACAAGGATAAAACATCGGGTACCTTATAAAAGCAATTAGGTGTTTATTTGTTTAAAAATTGACGGAAATATATTTGGAGTATTACTTTGTCGTTACGAAGTCTTAAATGTATGATCCTGATACATAGATCAAGATAGATCAATCCCTAGATCGACGCTATTTAATGAGATTTATCTTATCTCTTTAAGCAACATAATATATATTATCGGACGTTATGTGTGGATAATAAATAACGCCCTACTGCCTGTATGAATGAGAGACAAGGCCGCCTTTTGACGAATTTGAGGCGCTAAGCCAGTCTATAGACCTCTTAACCCCCTTAAAATCAAATTGTGCCCCGAGGGTCATTCCCGCTTCTCTTTTGAAGGGCTTAGATAGGGTCCGCCGATTTTTTCTCCTTAAAAATTCTTTCCTTTAAGTTTATCTTTTGTGAACTTTGCTGTTGGGTGAGGACTGTTGCCGGCTACTTAAAATTATGGGGGGGTATTTTTCAAAGATCCGAAGCTGCGCCAAAAGATGCTAGAAACTCTGCGTAACATGGCGGATTGGGATGGCGAAGGTATGAAGAGGCTCCTCTCTCCCCCACTTTAACTTAAACTAGGCGGAGAATAACGCTCTGTAATGCTTCGTGAGGCATCTCATGTATCTAAGCGTCTATCGTTCTATTTCACCATAAGTTGCTTATATCTTAAAAATAAACAAAAAACACAATAATCTTAATAAAAGCAAAACAAAGGTTGTTTGTCAAGCAATAACTAGGGTTTGTCGTTGAAGATGTATATCGACCTCTTGCGTCAGAGGAAAGGTCTTTAAACGCCTTAGTCGAGGAGTTTCGCCAGACTTTCAAAGCGTTCTTTTAAGCCTAGGTATGCCAAGCGGAATTCACGGAGATAGGCATCGTATTTGGCGGCATTCTCTTCAATTATGGAAATCCTGTTCGTTTCCCGGATCATGGCGTCGCATGCCTCTTCAACGGAAGAAAAGGCTTTTGCCCCCACTCCCGCTAAAATTGCAGCGCCGAAGGCAGGGCCCTCATCCACGTTGATTTGGGCAATTTCAATTCGACCGGTATCGGCCATGATTTGTCGCCACAGCGCGCTTTTCGCGCCGCCCCCTGAAACCCGTGATACTTCCAGCGGGATGCCCATCTCGCGCATAATATCCAGGCTGTCACGCATTCCAAAGGCAACCCCTTCCAGCACGGCCCTTGCCATATGTGCCTTCGTATGGCGCAGGGACAGCCCGAGGAATGCCGCCTTGGCGTAAGGATCTCGGTGTGGAGCTCGCTCACCGGTCAAATAGGGCAGAAACAGGAGTCCCTCAGCGCCACAAGGGATCTTTTCAGCTTCTTCCGTAATAATGTCATAGACATCCCTATTGTTCTGTTTCGCAGCTTCTAATTCTTCAAAACAGAGTTGGTTGCGATACCATTGAAGGGCGCCGCCTGCGCTTAACATGACCCCCATAACGTGCCATTTCCCGGGAACGGCATGGCAAAATGTATGGACCCGTCCCTTAGGATCGTACTGTACTTCGTTGGAAAAGGCAAAAACAACGCCGCTCGTCCCCAAGGCGGAGGAAACTGCGCCCGTGCGCACAATTCCGCAGCCAACGCCACCGGCAGCTTGATCCCCGCCCCCTGCCACAACGATGGTTCCGGCGGGCAAGCCCACCTCTTCCGCAATGTTAGGGCTGAGTTTTCCGGTAATTTCAGGGCCTTCGTAGGCGGGCGGCATCAGATCTGGGTCGAGGTCGAGGAGCGTCATCAGTCCTTGATGCCATTTGCGTTGTTTTACATCAAAAAGCAAGGTTCCCGAAGCATCCGCCACATCGGTTGCATACTCGCCGGTAAGGACCCAACGAATATAATCTTTGGGTAATAAGACTTTCCGTGTTTTTTCGAACAATTCAGGCTCATGATCTCGGAGCCACAGGATTTTTGGGGCGGTGAAACCCGTGAGGGCTGGACTCCCGACGAGGGCCACCAGAGCCGCCTCGCCCCCGGCTTTCTCCGTAATATAGTCGCATTGCGCCGAGGTCCGTTGATCGCACCACAATAAAGCGGGTCGCAGCACCTGATTCTTCGCGTCTAAAAATACGGAACCATGCATTTGCCCCGTAAGCCCTATGGCGGCTACGCGTTTGGAATCTATCTTGGATGACAGTTCCGCCAATACATCTAGAGCCGCTTTTCGCCAATGTGCCGGATCTTGTTCCGCCCAGTTTGGTTTCGGGCTGGACAAGGGATATTCGCGGAAAGCCGTTGCCAATCTTGTGCCGTTCTGATCAATTGCAATGGCTTTCGTGCCGCTCGTACCGACATCAACACCAATAAAGATTCCGGACTGTGTCATGGATATATTTCTCCCTTCTTTCCGTTTAACAGCAGTACTCCGTTCTTATAAACGATAAAGGCAGTGTTATTCAGCTACTTGCCATTCTAATATACCGGCTGAAAAATTTCTTCTGAGGCGTACGACAAGGCGTAAAGCCTTCGTGGTGAC
The DNA here is from genome assembly GCA_012523015.1 of Candidatus Hydrogenedentota bacterium. NCBI lineage: Bacteria > Pseudomonadati > Candidatus Hydrogenedentota > Candidatus Hydrogenedentota bacterium. The sequence goes on along the minus strand of JAAYJI010000161.1, from coordinate 5,401 downwards.
CGGATCGAAGTTAACTTCGTTATATTCGTTGATTCGCGTTTTATAGGGCTCTTTATGCTGTACGGGCAGCCATTCGTCGCCGTGCTTGTATTGAATCTCCCATTTGGCGGGTACGCGGCAGCCGCCTTGCGGCGCATCATCAAACCAATAGACTTTTACTTGCGTTAAGGTCATTTCCTTGGGGAAAGTGTATTCCGCCCATTCTTCGGAGCCAGTACGAGGCCACCACGTAAAGCGTGGAATACTGTAATCTTGCGATGATTCAGGTTCTCTTAGATCATTCATCGCTCTCGGGCTGTCGTGTTCCCAACAATGGGACGCCGAGACCTTCTCTGTGAAAGCAATCGTCTGTTTAGGTGATAATTCTGCCGTTGTTTTGTCAGCGGCAATCCACACCTGCATTTCACCGGCGCCTCGGTGTGCCCACGCATAGTAAGGGATGAGTGTTAATGGCTCTTCGCATATTTGGACAAGTTCCTTGTCCTCATCTTTATAGAGTGCCTGTGCTTCCGTTACCAGGGCTTGCACTTGTTTGCCCGGTAATATATCAAGGTCTTTGATTTGCCAGTCGTGATTGTCGGTTAAAAAGCGGTTCCCCACTCTTCCATCGTTGTCTATGGCTTCAGCACAATACACCAACGGTCCCCGCTCAATCGCGACGCGATAGGAATTTTCTTCTACTTTTTCATGGGCTTTTACGACATGTACAGTCATGGGAAGTTCGAGCCGTACCCTATCCCCAGCCGCCCAGTTACGCCGTACGCTGATATAGCCTTGTGAGTCAACGCTAAAGTCTACTTGCCGGTCGTTTATATACAAAAGGGTATTTTCAGGTTTCGGATCTGCATAGCGGTATAAATCTCCCGGTACCGGTTGTCCTTGTGCCCAGCCAGGTAGACGCAGGCGCAATTCAAAGTCTTTCGTCGATTGCGGGGTTACCGTCAGTACAACACTGCTGTCCCAAGGATAAGTGGTCTGTTGTTCCAAGGTGAGCGGATCGCCTGCCAGCTCAAAAGTTGCCTTATTGCCCATATACAGATTCACGTAAACACAGTCTTCTTTTACTGCATAGATATATCCTGGCAATGAGGGCAGCAAACGTACAATATTGGTGGGACAGCAAGAGCAGCCAAACCACGGTTGTCGGAGACAAGCGCCCTGATTAAAGGGCGAAACGCCGTCTGATGCCAGCGGATTGACATAAAAGAAGGCGTCTCCGGTGAGGGCTACTCCTGAAAGAAAGCCATTGTAGAGAGCACGTTCCAAGACATCCATATATTTGGCTTCACCCTTAGCCAAGAACATGCGGTGATTCCAAAAGATATTCGCAATGGCGGCGCAGGTCTCTGCGTAGGCTGTGGCATTGGGCAACTCATAATCACTGCCAAATTGTTCACCGCGATGCAAAGCGCCAATCCCGCCGGTTAAATAGAGCTTCCGTTCCGTCTTGTTGCGCCAAATACGATCCAGAGCCGCCATAAAATCTGGATTTTCCGTGAATACGGCGACATCGGTGGCTCCGGCATAGAAATAGCCCGCCCGTACAGCATGCCCCACTGCCTCATCCTGTTCGGCCAATGGTTTTTGGTCTTGGCAGTAATCGCCGAATGGCTCCCTATTTTCGGAACGTCCCCGTTCCTCAATAAAAAATTGTGCCATATGAAAATATTTTTCGTCGCCTGTCACGCGATAGAGTTTCATCAATCCTATTTCAATTTCTTCATGACCGGGAACTGCATATTTTTTATCCGGTCCAAAAACCGAACAGACGAGATCCGCATTCTTTATTGCAACGTCCAACAACGTACGTTTTCCCGTAGCGAGGAAGTGGGCGACAGCCGCCTCATACATATGCCCCACGTTATACAATTCGTGGGCGCTGCGAATGTTTTCCCACCGTTCTTTTCCAATATCTTTCGATGCATTCTCAGGGTCAATAGTACGGGCTGTATATAAATACCCATCCTCTTCTTGCGCCGCTGCGAATAGCGTGATCAGGTCATCCAGATATTGATCTAATTCCTGATCCGGATGCATCGCCAGCGTATAGGCCGCGCCTTCCACAATTTTAAAGACATCAGAATCATTGAAGTAAATTCCTTCATGGGGTCCGTCCATTAAGCCGCCGGCTTTGGCAAAATTACGGATCCGTCCTGTGTCCTCCGATTTCCTGAAGTTAGCCGGTAAAGTCACCTCCCGATTCGTGTCCATTCGTGGTGACCAAAAATTGTCCTGAATTTGGATGTGGGTAAAGGGGACGGGCGCAATAGGATAGTCTTTCATCGCGGCAGCCTCTTGCGTAAATAGGGTTGCAACCATACCCAAAACAACACCGACGCTGGCAAGATAACGCATATTCATTTCTCCTTAGGCTTAGGATCATTCACGCTAACAGAATCATTTCATACGAAAGACCACGGATTTCATAAACATCGGTCGGAAGGTGACCCGTTGAAAATCTAAATCATACTTATCTAAATAATAACGTTATTTCTCGGCGAACGCAACGGCTAACCTCCACCTTGTACTTGCCGAGGGTTATGCCGGACAGCATGTCATTAATAAAAGCCATGTCTCCGTAATATTCCAGGGCAATCCGTGCGAGCGTATCGGAATAAAAAAGTTGTTCTACCCCGCGGATACAATCAAGACCATTCAAAGTATCTACAAATTCTTGAAAAAGCTTCTCACTGCCCGGACGTTCTATTTGCACGATGACCCGTGTTTCATCTTCCATGCTGAGCATGGAAAGCACAATGGCGACGACACTATCGCCTACCAACTTGCCGCAGGCATCTTGGGCGGCTTGCACGCCCCCTTCCACTGGATCCACACTTTGCACGGCAGCTTCCGCAGTTAAGGTATCACGAATCTTGCCGTCAGGACCGGAAATAACGCGCAGCACAGCCCGTGCACGGTTACGATACATATTGGTTTCTTGACGCAGTGCTTCGTGAGAGGTGGTGACGGAGCCAACGATAATCACATCTTCCTTATTGGCCCGTGCGAAGGCGGCAGTGGTAGGGACATCCCCTTGGGTAATCGCGACCAATTCGTCTATTTCGTAATGGTCGAGCAAGTCGAGAAGATCTTTTACAATGAAACCATACTCTTCCATTGTTTTTCGTAATGCTGACGCCGCAATATCAAAGGTAGGTCCACCTGAGGCCGCTTCGGAACCGATGTATTCCGCTAAAAGCAGGCGCACCGTGGGCTTGCGGGGTAATCGAGGTAACATAATAGCGGCCGCATCCCGTTTCAATGGAGTTTCGAGGAGATGTGCATCTATTTCGACGACTGTGGTTGTGTCGAAAGAATCGGAACGCAACAGGTCGTATTGCGGGATATATCGGGAAGCTTGCCCTAAAATGGATTTAAAAAGCGCCATGTCGGAGATACTGGTCATGGCTTGCAGTACTTCTTCCACAACCAGTTGACAGGCGTTTTCGATAGCGGCTTTTCGCGCTGACAGACCCACCCCTTCCGCACTGCCCTTCATACGCACCGTTAATAGATCATCGGACAAGGCAGGGCTGCACAATAGCAGGCATGCAAGACAGACAAGCATCGCCCGAAGGTAGGTTGAATACACCGACAATGGTATACCTTTGTCATAAACCATGATATCAGTTGCGGCTTCTGGCTATCATAATCAGTCGTAGAAGTTGAATAACTGCTGTAGCGGCGGCGGCGACATAGGTCATGGCGGCGGCACCGAGAACATAGCGTACCCCTGAGATTTCTTCACGAGACATAAATCCGCCTGCTTCAAGGGCTTGAATGGCTCTTCTGCTGGCGTCAAATTCTACAGGCAAGGTCACCACGGTAAATGCTACTGCAGCGGAAAACATCCAAATGCCTACGCGTATTAATATGGCACTGAATGTAAAATTAAAAATTAACCCTATAAAAAAAAGTGGAAATGCCAAAGTGGAGCCAATAGAGGAAATCGGATACATAAGGTGGCGCAAACGCATATATTTGTAATCTTTAGCGTCTTGAATCGCGTGGCCCACCTCGTGGGCAGCAATGCCCAGTGCTGAAATAGAAGTCCCGGAATATACTTCTGACGACAGACGTAATACTTTTTTTGTCGGGTCGTAGTGATCGGTTAGCTCTCCGGGAATAGCTTCAATATTAACATTTTTCACTTCGGCCCGCATCATGATTTTCCGCGCCACATCAGCGCCGGTTATGCCGGATTCGGTTCTTATTTTGGCATATTTTTGATAGGCAGATTTAACACGAAATTGTGCCCAAAGCGCAAAAATAATTGCCGGAATGATTAAGATATCAACCGGATAAAACCTGTAATAGAGAAACATTATTTAGATTGACCTTTGTCTTCTTTTGGGGCAGAAAGCCCTTGTTGATCGGCGGCGGAGCGCATGGAACAGCGCCCATTCAATTCTGCGCCTTCACTCATGGAAAAGACACGGGCTTGTACATCACCATTAATGACACCGCCCGCCTCAATACGCAAGGTACCGGGCGTATTGATATTGCCCGTAACATTGCCGGCAATACGTACTTGTTTACCTGCTTCCGCACTGGACTCTAAACGTCCGGTGGAGCTCACAATCAAATCCTCAGTACAAATAATTTCACCTTGTATAAGGCCTTCTACCTGGCAAGTGGCTGCTTTGACATTACCTGTAACAGTAGCGCTTTTGCCTAAGAAAAGTGTTGCCTTAACATTTATATCACCTTCAATGCGTCCGTGAATTTCGGCTTCTGATGCGCCTGACAGTGATCCATTGATCACAACCCCTTCGGGAATAAACATTTTTTGTTGTCCTTTGTTAGTACGTACACGTGTTGGTGCAATATCTTGAACGGGTCGTTGTACCTGGGTTGGCGCAGCAACAACGGGTGCAGCTCCTCCCCCTCCGCCTCGATTACTCTGCATGGTCTCATTCAGTCGTCCGCTTAATCGGGCAATAAAACCCGTATTTCGTTGGGATTCGCTTTGTGAGCGACCTGCTTGTACATCGCCCTTGGGTGTCCCTTGTGTTTGTTTATTTATGATATCTGCAGTTTTTTTTCTATCTTTTTCACTCATTAATACTGCCCTGTTCTCCTGCTATGGAAGTTGGTAATTTTTCCGGTCACGCGACTTGTGACTTGGAGTCTAGGTTAAGTTTACTTATTTACCTGCCTGTCATTCAAAATTTACCCGGTTTTCAAGGTTGATTTGGAAAGATGAGCTGCGCTTTACCCCATTCTTAGACCACGGATCGCCAAATTTAAGGTGGAAATCTGTGTCTCCTTGTTCTGTGACGTGAGGGCTTTGGCTGCCCTCTCTAGCCATGCCTTCGCGTAGCGTAGCCCGTCCCCGATAGGGGCAGCCCTGAGGGCTGAGGGCGTAGCGGAGCGAAGGCATGGGACGGTTTCAACTTTC
>JAAYJI010000160.1 GCA_012523015.1 Candidatus Hydrogenedentota bacterium | reverse complement strand
TATGTCCCATGTATACGACGAAAAAATCTGGCTTTAGCGCTGCCAGTTCTTTAGCGGCAGCGCGCATGACGTGAGAATTCAACGCGGGACATGCAAGATTATAAACTTCAAAATGAAGCTTGGGAAAGGAATCTCTGAGCATGCATTCAAGGATACGTGTAAAACTGAAGGCACTATCCATGGAGTCGCCTGCCGCCACAGAACCACCGAAAACGAAAATTCTATAGGTGTCGTCATCTTTTCTTTTGGGAATCGGCCAACCCCATTCTACGGTATGTTCAAGGGAGGCCTTTATGGGAGCCGGGAAGTATTGATAATAAAAGGCGGTATTGATCCGATACGACGGCTGGGATGCCTGCGGATATTCGAGAAATAAGCGGTGCGATTCCCCGTATCCGGCTACGCGAAGCACGCCTTCCGTACCTAGCAAGAAGAGGAGGCATAAAACGAGGCTTATTAATCCAATGACGATCACTTTTTTTATCATGGGAGTTTCCGGTTACTTGGGTTTTTTTTTTATACCGTGATTTGAACGGGCTTAGAATACATCACTTGTACCGCGGTGTCAAGCTTTTAAGCGGAAAGGGTGTCGGTGTCTTTAAACCGGATTTTCCGATTATTATTGAGTGGTTGAAACGCGGGTCTTCAAAAAAGACGTAGTGCAAAATATCGAGCTTAAAATGGCGAAACCCCTTGATGTACAAGGCTAAAAATATTTTTCAATTGTTTATATATGGGTAAACTGATGGGTATACCTCTATATAACGGTCAGTAGGGATAATTCTTTCGCTAAGTCTTTGATATAAATGGAGTAATGAATAATTATTCCTAATATCATGCTAATGGTTTATCTATAGTAGTAGAGCATGTATAAGCAATGTGAATTTTTGTCTTAAAGTAAGGAGTGGTTTATGGTGTTGACCAAAATACTGAGACGTGAGCCTTGGCTAACCAAGAGCGAGCGCCGCTATATTCATGTTTTTTTGCAAGGCGTAGAGGAATTGTTTGCCTCTTGTGACGTGAAATATTCGCCTCTTCTATCGTTGCGTGTTGCAGACGTGGCGGTTCATATGTTGTTGGTGCGGCGATGGGAGCAAGGTCTTATTCCGGGGGAAGAGGAAAGTGAAAAAGTAGATGCGCGGGGCAGTCTTTTTGAGCAAGTAATGAAAACTCGGGAACGGCTGCGTAAATCGATCAAGGAGTTAGAGGATGCCTGTGCACGTCTTGGCACACCTGTTGACACGGGCATTGCGGGCAAAGTGCTCCCCTTGGTGCGGCAAACGGCGGATTTGCTTCATGCCCCTGAATCTGCCGGCGCTTCGCCGCAGGGGTAGGGAAAATAGCGGTGTTCCGTCGGCGGGAGTGAGGCGTGTTTCGCGCAATCCTTAGCCTTGTCATACTATAATGGGGGCAGATGACAAAACGGCCGCGGCATCGGCCGGGAAAAGGAGATCTTTATCATGACTCGGACAAGATTTTGCCTTGGTGCAGTGCTTGTTATGACCTTTGTTTTGTGTTCTTCCTGTGCGACCCCTCCGAAAAAGCCCCACGGGGGACAGGCCTATAATCGAGAAATGGAAGTGACCGCCTATGACGCGGGCAAAAAGTCCTGTAACTGGAAACGGAACTGGTTGTTGCAGCCGGTGGTGGCGTCAGGTCCGAATAAAGGGCAGCCCAAAAAAGTGGGGATCACCGCCAGCGGCACCCGTGCCCGACCGGGAACCCTTGCTGCCGATACGGATTATTATCCTTTCGGAACGGTCATTTATGTGCCCGGCTACGGTTATGGCCGCGTTGAAGATCGGGGCGGCGCTATCAAAGGGCCCGATAAGCTGGACGTTTTTTTTAAGAGTCGTAAAAAAGCGCTTCAATGGGGGCGGCGCCGTGTACGGGTACGCGTCTGGCCCGGATGATAGGCGGCGCAGCTTTGCGCTTGGGGTGGATCTTTATCGGATCCGTGGAAAATTGAAACTATGAGGGGGAAAGGATAATGGCATCTTCGCAATTTCCCACGGGGATAACAGAGGAACTTAAGAAACGAGGTTTGGATGAGGAGGCTTGCGCCCGTTGGCTGGGTCTTGCGCAACGCGAATGTTTCGCCCGCGATTTTATTACTGACCGTAACGGACAGCCTTGGCAGGTTCGTCCCTATCAACAGGCTTCTCTGGAATCCCGTGCCTTGCGTAAGGTACATTGTGACGGCCGCGACGTGGGCAAAACGGCGGAAATCGAAATCATCGCGTGTTGGGCGATGGTCACCTGTCCGGACACGGAAATGCTAATCGCGACACAATGTGAGAACCATCTTTTCCCGCTCATGAATCGACTGACCCGTCGCTTTCAGACGACGCCCGCTTTCGCGCCGTCATTGGTGGAGATGCGCCGTTCGCCTTCCTGGCATTTTCGCTTTTCCAACAATTTCATATTGTGGGGGCGCATTGCGGGGCAGCGTGGCATTAATTTCCAGGGCATGCACGTGGACTGGCAAATTGTAGATGAGGCGCAGGAGATGACCGAGCCATCTTGGAGTGAGTTATATCAAGCCTTGAACGGCGGCGGGCGGCGCTGGGTCTATGGCGTGCCCAATGGACTGCGCAACGGTTTTTATCGTATGTCGCAACAATCGGACTGGGAACAATACAACTGGCCGAGCAGCTTGAACCCGGAGTTCACAGTGGAAAAGGATGCGGAGCTGGCGCAATTGTATGGGGGGCGCAGCGCGCCCGGCTATATTCACCGTGTCTTGGGGTTGCATGGGGAACCTTGTTATGCTGTCTTCTCGCTGGAAGACTATCTTGCTTGCGTGGACACTGCCACGCCTCTTGTCTTGTGTGTGTTGAAAGAGGGGGACGAATTCGCAGCACCATCCGGGATCCCGCGGGGATCCTATTATCTGGGCTGCGATTTGGGGTATGCCCGCGACCCTTCCGAATTCGTTGTGTACAGTGATCAACCGCCCCATTTAGTTCAGGTGCTGCGCGTGCGACTTGAGGGTGTTAATTATGCGCGTCAGGCGGAGATCATCCGCGTTCTTGACCGTGCCTATCAATTCCGGCGCATTGGTATTGATGCAGGGAATAATGGTCGTGCCGTGGCGCACGTGCTGATGGCAGAGGGCTTAGACTGGTGCGCCCGTGTCCATGCCATTGAATTCGGCGCGCTGGTTGATGTGGACATTATGCCTGATGGACAACGGGCACGGCGTCGCGCGAAAGAGTTCATGACCCAACTGCTGCAGCGCCGTCTCTCGGAACGAACGCTCATCCTGCCTCCCGACCCGGATCGGGAAACACAGTATGCGGCGCATACCTACCGAGTAAACCCTCAGGGCGCTATTGTTTATGAAAAAGGGGACGATCATATTATTGATGCGGACCGCTGTGCATTAATGGCGCACTATGCTGATACGCAAGGACCGCATCGAGAAAGTGCCGTGTCACTGCCTCTTGGATTTTTTTGGTTTTAAAAGGATGAGAGGGCGGAAAGAGGCAAATTTTCCGTCAGCTATGAAAAGTGCGGGTAATTCTGAGCCCCGTCGAGGGGGCGGCTCGGATAACGGGACTTGGTGGGTGGCTTTGGGGACTTGTGCGTAGTGAAATTTTGACATTGCCTTACTTTTTTGCTATTATAGGCGAAACTATAAATAGGTGAAGTGTATCTAACAACAGCGCTTATACCCTGGGCCCCGTTGTTTTTTTCATGCTCAACTTACCCAACGCGAAGGAGAAATCCACATGGCTGTTGCCCCCCGCGAAACACGAGTGTCTCTTGGTCGTGTCGCCGACACCCTTGATTTGCCTGATCTTATTGAGATTCAGACGAGATCCTATGAAAATTTTCTTCAGTGGGAAACACCGCCTGAAGAACGAAAAAATCAAGGGTTACAGGAAGTTTTCAATGATCTTTTTCCGATCGTCTCCCCCAATGGTCTTACCCATCTCGAATTTGTGAGTTATTCTTTAACGCCGCCCAAGTATAGCATCCAGGAATGCCTTGATCGTGCTATGACCTATTCGGGGTCGCTGCGTGCGCTGTTGCGTTTGGTTAAATTCGAAGAGATCGGTACTTCCGGTGAGCGGCGCGAAAAAAATATGATGGAACAGGAAGTGTTTCTTGGCGACCTGCCCATCATGACGCCTACGGGCACCTTTATTGTCAATGGTGCCGAGCGCGTTATTGTAAGTCAGCTGCACAAATCGCCCGGCGTTTCTTTCGAAGACAAAAAGCACCAAAACGGAAAAGTGCAGGTAAGTGCACGCATCATTCCGTATCGCGGCGCTTGGCTTGAGTTTGAATATGACCTGAGCGATGTGCTGTCGATTACGATTGATCGGCGCAGCAAATTGTTGGCGACTACTTTCCTGAAATGCTTTGGCATTGCCGAGCCCACCGATATTTTGAAGCATTTCTACACTTTCGAAACGGTTTCCATTAAGCGCAGTTATTTTTATGTCGGAAAGAAAAAGACTGCCCCTGAAGATATGGAAGACTATTATCTTGCCGATGATATTATCGACCCCGAGACCGGCGAGATTATCGCAGAAGCTTGCGATAAGCTGACTTCGGTCATGATCGATCGGCTCATGAATTCACCAATCCGCGAATTTGAAATTATCCCCAAAGAAGAGTTGGATAAAGATCCTTCGATCCTCTATACCCTACAGCAAGATACGACGCTTACGGAAGATGACGCGCTGCGCTACTACTATTCGCAAGTGCGCCCGGGCGATCCCGCGACGGCAGCCACATGCCGCACCTTTTTCCAACGCACCTTTTCCGATGCGACCCGCTATGATTTTGCTGCTGTGGGCCGCTATAAAATCAATCGCAAATTAGGGTTGCAAATTGATCAGAACAATAAAACGCTTACACTGGAAGACGTATTGGCAACCATGCAGTACCTCTCCGGCTTGCGTGCCGGCAAAGGAGTCCGCGATGACATTGACCATCTCGGCAACCGCCGTGTCCGTTCTATCGGTGAGCTTTTGGTCAATCAGGTTCGCACGGGTCTCGTTCGGATGGAACGAACTGTCCGCGAACGCATGAACTATCAGGACGAAGAAAATCTGAGTCCGCAAAATTTGATCAATCCGAAGCCTGTTAATGCGGTCATCAAAGACTTCTTCGGCCGCAGCCAACTCTCCCATTTCATGGATCAGATTAATCCGTTGGCGGAATTGACACACAAACGTCGGTTGAGTGCATTGGGACCGGGCGGCTTGAGCCGTGAACGGGCAGGTCATGATGTGCGTGACGTGCATCCCACCCACTACGGACGAATCTGTCCCATTGAGACGCCGGAAGGTCCGAACATTGGGCTTATGGCATCCCTTGCAACCTATGCGCGCATCAACGATTACGGCTTTCTTGAAACGCCGTACCGAAAAGTTGAAAACGGAAAAGTCGATGCCGCTCAAATAGAAATGTTATCGGCTTACGACGAAGACAACTACACCATCGCCCAAGCCAATGCGGCTTTGGACGAACACGGTCGTTTCAAACGGGACCTGGTCTTCTGCCGACGTCAAGGCGACTTCCCCCGTGTTGTGCCCGGTGAAGTGGACTTTATGGACGTGTCCACGAAGCAGGTGGTCAGTGTGGCGACCGCCTTGATCCCCTTCCTAGAACACGATGACGCTAACCGCGCCCTTATGGGCGCGAACATGCAGCGCCAAGCGGTGCCCCTGTTAAAATCTGAATCGCCTTTGGTCGGTACGGGGCTTGAGCACGTTACCGCCAAGAATTCAGGGACCGTAGTCTGTGCATTGCGCGATGGCGTAGTAGAATACGTTGATAGTGAAATCATCCGTGTGAAGGCGAAAGTGAAGAAAAACGACAATCCTTTCCGCACGGAAGAAGATGTGTACCATCTGAAGAAGTTTGCCCGCTCAAATCAAAATACCTGCATTAACCAACGGCCTATTGTTCATAAAGGCGATAAGATTCGTGCCGGCGAAATCATAGCCGATGGCCCTGCTGTGGATAATGGCGAGCTTGCTCTTGGCCGCAACGTGCTGGTGGGCTTCATGTCCTGGGAAGGCTATAATTTTGAGGACGCCATTGTACTGAGCGAAGATTTGCTGAAAGAAGACGTTTTTACGTCCATTCACATTGACGTCTATGAAATGGATTCTCGCGATACAAAGCTGGGTCCGGAAGAAATTACGCGGGATATACCGAATGTTCCCGAAGATAAGCTGCGCAACCTTGATGAGGATGGTATTATCAAGATCGGCGCCAAAGTATCGGCGGGCGATATCCTGGTTGGTAAGGTGACGCCTAAAGGTGAGACGGAACTGGCTCCGGAAGAAAAATTGCTGCGCGCTATTTTCGGTGAAAAAGCCGAAGACGTGCGGGACGCCTCGCTTTATGTGAAGACCGGTTCTTCGGGTGTTGTCGTAGACGTTAAGATATGCAGCCGCCAATAAAAAGGGCTGGTCAAACAGGCAAAGAAACGTCTGAAACTGGAAACGGATCGTATTGAGCGCGATTTCAACCAACGCATTGTGGAGATTCGCGAAAGCTTCGAGTCCTTGGTCAGAACGGATTTGGTTGGTCTGCGAATCATGGAAGACGTCTATGATTTCAATACAGACACGATCTGCTTGGAAAAGGGCAAGAAGGTGCGTGCGAAACAGCTGAGCGCCCTTGATTATTCATTGCTTGCCCGCTTAAAAGTGGAAGATAAAAAGACCCAACAAAAAGTGTCGCGGCTCGTTAATCTTGCCGCTATGGAAGAGGCGAAGCTGATCGCAATTCGTGATGCGCAAATTGAGCGGGTCACGAAAGGGGATGAACTGCAGCCCGGCGTCAACAAGTCGGTAAAAGTTTATGTAGCGATTAAGCGGCGTATGTCTGTGGGCGACAAGATGGCCGGCCGCCATGGTAATAAAGGGGTCGTGTCCCGGATTGTCGCGCGCGAAGATATGCCTTTCTTGCCGGATGGTACGCCGCTGCAGATTCTCTTGAATCCGCTGGGTGTGCCGTCTCGTATGAATGTGGGTCAAATTCTTGAAACACAATTGGGCTGGGCATTGAAAACGCTCGGCATGAAAGTAGCGACGCCGGTATTTAACGGCGTGACGGAAGATAAGATCCGCGAGCTGATGGTGAAGGCGGGGCTGCCTGAAAATGGCAAGATCAATTTGCGTGACGGACGCACGGGCGAAGAACTCTATCATGATTCCTTTGTCGGTCAAATTTACATGATGAAACTCAATCACCTTGTAGAAGACAAAATTCACGCACGGTCTATTGGTCCCTACTCGTTGGTGACGCAGCAGCCTTTGGGTGGGAAAGCACAAAGCGGCGGTCAGCGTTTTGGAGAAATGGAAGTTTGGGCGCTGCAAGCTTATGGCGCCGCTTACACCTTACAAGAACTGCTGACGATCAAATCGGATAATATTCAAGGGCGTACGAAAGCTTATGAGTGTATCGTCAAAGGCGATCCTGAAATTGAGCCGGGCACGCCGGAATCCTTCAATGTGCTTGTGCGTGAAATGCAAAGCCTTTGCTTGGATGTCATTAAACTGAATAAATCCGATTCCCACTTAAACGACGACGACGAACTTTCGGAGGTCTGATCCATGGCGAAATTTGTACCTACTACAGGTGATACTTTTGATGCGATCCAAATCCGTATCGCTTCTCCCCAAGAAATTTTAAAATGGTCTAAAGGCGAAGTTAAAAAGCCTGAAACCATTAACTACCGCACCTTCAAGCCGGAAAAGGACGGTCTTTTCTGCGAGCGTATTTTCGGGCCCGTGAAAGACTGGGAATGCGGCTGCGGCAAATATAAAAAAGTGAAACACCGCGGTATAACCTGCGACCGCTGCGGCGTTGAAATTACGGAATCGAAAGTTCGTCGCGAACGCATGGGCTGTATTAAACTTGCCGTTCCCGTTTCCCATATTTGGTTTTTTAAGAATACGCCCAGCGTGATCAGCAACTTATTAGATCTGCCCATTCGCGCCCTCGAGCGGATCATTTATTTTGAACAATTTGTTGTTGTTGATCCCGGTGACACGTCTCTCGAAAAGAAAAAACTGTTAACCGAAGATAATTATCATGAGGCGCGCGAAGAATACGGCGTGGACAGCTTTACGGCGCTTATGGGCGCGGAAGCCATCAAATACCTTTTACAGGAAATTGATTTGGATGAGTTGAGCGCGGAATTGCATCTCCAATTCCAGACGGCCACCTCCCAATTGGTGCGGAGCAAATCAATCAAGCGTCTCAAGATTGTGGAATCACTGCGTAAATCCGGCAATGATCCCACATGGATGATCCTTGATGTGATTCCGGTGATCCCGCCCGATCTGCGGCCTTTGGTGCCGCTTGATGGCGGCCGCTATGCGACCAGTGATCTCAATGATTTGTATCGGCGTGTGATTAATCGCAACAACCGACTGAAACGTTTGTTGGAGTTGCGCGCTCCCGAGGTGATCTTACGTAATGAAAAACGGATGCTTCAAGAATCCGTTGATGCTCTCTTCGACAACGGCCGTCATGGCCGCGTCGTTTTGGGCACCAGCGGCAACCGTCCCCTGAAATCTTTAAGCGATATGCTGAAGGGGAAGCAAGGCCGTTTCCGTCAAAATCTGCTGGGTAAACGCGTGGACTATTCCGGTCGTTCCGTTATTGTGGTGGGCCCCGAATTAAAACTCCATGAATGCGGTCTGCCCAAACGTATGGCCTTAGAACTCTTTGAACCCTACATTGTGCATCTGCTTCGTGAACGGGGTTATGCCACTACCTTGAAGACGGCGAAACGCGCTATTGAGCAGGGTAAAGAAGAGGTGTGGGATATTCTCGAAGATGTGATCCGCGATCACCCCGTATTGCTCAACCGTGCGCCTACACTGCACAGGCTCGGCATTCAAGCTTTCCAACCCGTGCTGATTGAAGGCAGCGCCATACGCTTGCACCCCTTGGTCTGTCGTGCCTTTAATGCGGACTTCGACGGTGACCAGATGGCCGTGCACGTGCCGCTTTTCCCGGCAGCACAACTGGAAGCCCATCTGCTCATGATGTCCTCTTCCAATATTTTTGCGCCGTCCAACGGCTTGCCGGTTGTGGCACCCAGTCAAGATATTGTTTTGGGCATCTACTGGATGAGCCGTCAGGCGACGGGCGTGAAAGGTGAATGGCAAAAAGAATGGATCGATGCGCAAGGCAATATCTTGCGTCCGGGCCAGGTCTACTCGTCGTGTGACGAGGTAGTCCAAGCCTTTGAAGCGGGCCGTGTCGATATTCACGCCCATATCAAAGTCCATTTTGAAAAAGAAATTGTGGACACCACGGTGGGCCGTGTGTTGCTTGCCGATGAACTCTCTCCGGAAGTTACCATCCTTGACGTGAACCGTGAACAAGACCAAAGCAGTATCGGCGACGTGATCGCCAAATGCTATAACCGTCATGGTCATCACCGAACCGTCGCCCTTTTGGATAAGCTGAAACGGACCGGCTTTAAATATGCCACCTATTCGGGATTGTCTATTGCGTTGGATGATTTGGTCGTTCCCAAAGAGAAAGAAGGCATTCTCACCGAGACCGAAAAACGGGTGAAACTTATTGACAGTACCTATCGTCATGGACAAATGCTTGAAAAAGAGCGTTACCAAAAAATTATTGACGAGTGGACTATTGCCGGCAATCGTATCACCGGTGCCATGCTTCAAGCTTTGGAATCCAAAGATCAAGGCTTCACCGGCATTTATATGATGTTTAAATCCAAAGCGCGCGGAAGCAAAGACCAGATCAGGCAATTAGCAGGGATGCGCGGCCTCATGGCAAAACCTTCCGGCGATATTATTGAATCGCCTATTACCTCGAATTTCCGCGAAGGCTTAAGTGTTATTGAATACTTTATTTCTACGCACGGCGCCCGAAAGGGATTGGCCGATACGGCATTGAAAACAGCCGACGCCGGTTATTTGACACGTCGCCTGGTTGACGTGGCGCAGGATGTGACTATTGAAGAGCACGATTGCGGCACCATTAACGGCGTTTGGGTAGAGGCGCTTGTTGAGGGCGCAGAAGTGATGGCGCCTCTGCAAGAGCGTATTGTTGGACGCTATGTACTCGATGATTTATATTTGCCCAACGAACCGGACCCTGTCGTTCGCGCTGATGACGAGATTACCGAAGAAGCGGCGAAAAAAATTGCAGATGCCGGTCTGCCCGGTGTCACGATTCGTTCCGTATTGACCTGTCAGTCTGTGAAAGGCGTTTGTGCACTTTGCTATGGACGTAACCTCGGTACCGGTAATTTGGTGGAGATCGGTGAAGCGGTCGGTATTATTGCCGCTCAGTCTATCGGTGAGCCGGGCACCCAATTGACCATGCGTACCTTCCATATTGGCGGCGCCGCCAGCCGTCAGGTCGAAAGCCCTGATATTAAGGCGAACGAAAACGGCGTGACCGAATTTAGAAATGTACGTGTGGCGGTCAATCGCGCCGGCGACACCGTAGCGGTCAATCGCGGCGGCGAAATTGCTATTCTGAATAAGGACGGCAAAGAAGCCCAGCGTATCGCTGTTTCTCCCGGATGCGTGCTGCATTGTGAAAATGGTGATACCGTAACACGCGGACAAACCGTCTTTACCCAAGATCCCTACAACATCAATATTGTGGCGGAAAAAACGGGTACCGTGCGGCTTGATGACATGGTGCAAGGATCGACCATACGCCGTGAAGTCAATCCTGAGACTGGACAGGAAGAAATCGTTGTTACGGAACATAAACACAACCTGCACCCGCAAATTACGATTCTTGGCGAAAACAAAGAGATGTTGACCTTTACACCGCTTGCCACAGGAACCCAAGTTCAGGTGAAAGACGGTGATGAAGTTGTGGTCGGTGATTTGCTCGGTAAAACGGCACGGCAAATGGCGAAGACCAAAGACATTACCGGTGGTCTACCCCGTGTGGGAGAGCTGTTTGAAGCGAGAGAACCCAAAGATCCCGCTATCATCAGCCATATCGACGGTATTGTTGAGCTTTCCACGACAACGCGCAGCGCCCGCAAAGTGGTCCGCGTTATCCCGCCCGTCGGCAAAGAACGGGAATACACGATCTCGCCCGGCAAACTGCTGAACGTTTATAGCGGTGACCGTATTTATGCGGGTCAACGTATTACGGACGGTCCTATTATTCTTGAGGATATTTTGGAAGTGCAGGGTGAAGAAGCCTTGCGCAAATATTTGTTGAACGAAGTTCAAAAAGTATACCGCCTGCAAGGCGTGCGTACGGACGATAAACACATTGAAGTGATTATTCGGCAGATGTTGCGTAAAGTCCGTATCAAATCCGACCCGGGCGATACGCCTTTCCTTGCTCAAGAAGAAGTGGACAAGGTGCGTTTTGCGAAAGTGAACGAAGAGACGCGCCGCCGTGACGGTCGTCCCGCAGAAGCGGAACCTATGCTTCAGGGAATTACGAAAGCGGCGCTCAGCACGAATAGCTTCGTTGCTGCTGCATCCTTTCAACAGACAACCCGTGTGCTTACAGACGCTTCGATCAGCGGTAAATACGACTACCTGGAAGGACTCAAAGAGAATGTGATTATCGGTCACTTAATTCCTGCAGGTACGGGCAGTAAACATTATCAAAGTTCGCGGGCACAACTTCCCGTTGATGACATTGAAGAATTCCTTCACATTGATGATGATGCCTCCCTCGTGGAAGAAGAAAGCGAACAAATCGGATAAGCTTCGCAGCGCCCGATCTTTGTAATTCTATAGGAGACGGTTCATGAACAAGCTGATGTTCAGGTACTTCAGCCTGCTATTGCTTGCCTTTTTGATGGTATGTCTCGGCACGAATGCCGAGCCTATCTATACGGACGGCGTTGTTGCCATTGTCGGCGGAGAGCCCATATTGCAAAGCGATATTATGCAGGAGATTCTCCCTAAATTGCAGGAGAACGGTACTGCCGCTATGAGCGACGCCGGCGAAGATCCTATGGAGCCTTTATTTAAAGAGGCGCTTGAGCAGGCAATCGAACATTTTATCCTATACAAAGAAGCGAAAAAGGCAGGCGTTGAAATCAGCGATGCTGATGTTGAAAAGCAGATTACTGAAATTCGCAAACAGTACGATTCAACGGAAAGTTTTCAAAAGGCTTTGGACGCCGCCGGCTTCACGGTTCGCGATTTTAGAGAGCGGATGCGCCGCCAGATGATGGCCATGTCTGTGGGCATGGCAAAGCGGCGTGAGTTCGAAAAAGAAGCGGTGGTCTCGGAAAATGATCTGCGCCAATACTACGAAGAGAGTGCTGCCAAATATGAGTTCCCCGCACAATATCGCGTGCGCCGTATCTTCTTGAGTAGCGGCGGCGGTACGGGCGACAAAGACGCGCTCCGTGAACGGCTGGCATCTCTGCGCGCCGAAATTGAAGGCGGTGCTGATTTCGAAGAACTGGCGCGGAAAAACTCCCAAGGCCCAGAAGCCAATGAAGGCGGTATGATGGGCTGGACAAAACCGGAAGACTTGGTCGAGCCCTTAGGCAGCGCGATACAAGCGCTGCAGCCCGGGCAGATGAGCGAAGTCTTGGAAACGGAGTTTGGCGTGCATTTGCTGCGCGTGGAAGAATTCCAAGAAGCGGGTTCTAAGCCCTTTAACGAGGTGCGCACAGAATTGGAACCCTTGGTGCGCAACAAAATCGCCGGTCTGCGCTATCGTCAGTGGATGGGAACACTTCGCAAACGGAATAATGTGAAGCTCCTCATTTAGTATAGGCAAGAGCGGCGCAGCCGTGGTTTGTTATAGCGTACCGCAGGTAATAAAAAAACACAGCTGCAGAAAAAAGATTTTTTAGTCCTTTAAGTTAGGACAATCCGAACTGCATAATAAAGTCCCCTGCACGCATCCGCTTGCAGTACAAAAAATAAAGTATAGCGTATAAAGGAACCCATCAAATGACAAGAATTATCGGAATTGAAGGTCGTGAAATACTGGACTCCCGTGGAAAACCAACGGTGGAAGTAGATGTCTTTTTGTCCTCCGGCGTCATGGGCCGCGCAGCTGTACCCTCCGGTGCTTCCACAGGAACCAATGAAGCCTTGGAATTGCGCGATGGTGATAAAGAACGGTATCAGGGTGCGGGTGTTGAGAATGCGGTTGCCAATGTAAATGATGTGTTGGCGCCCGAACTCATCGGTATGGACGCGTTGAGCCAACGTGATATCGATGCAACCATGATCGCACTGGACGGCACCAAAACGAAGAGCAACATGGGTGCTAACGCCATGCTCGGCATATCTCTTGCCACGGCGAAAGCCTCCGCTGCCGCTCTCGAACTGCCTTTGTACCAATATATCGGCGGCGTGAATGGCCATGTACTGCCCGTGCCGATGATGAACATCTTAAATGGCGGCGAACATGCCGACAATAATGTGGACGTTCAAGAATTTATGATTATGCCTTTTGGCGCATGCTGTTTCAAAGAAGCGCTCCGCATGGGCGCGGAAGTTTTTCACGCCCTGAAAGACGTCCTCAAAGGCAAAGGTCTCAATACCTCCGTGGGCGATGAAGGTGGCTTTGCACCGTCCTTAGGCTCCAACGTGGAAGCTATCGAAGTGATTTTGAAGGCCATCAAGCAGGCTGGCTACGAAGCGGGTAAAGATATTTTCCTCGCCCTAGACGCTGCCTCCAGTGAATTCTACAAGGATGGCAAGTATCGCTTGGACGCTGAAGGCGTTGAAAATACAGCCGAAGAAATGATCGCCTATTGGGCGGATTGGGTTGCCAAATATCCTATCGTTTCTATTGAGGACGGTCTTGATGAAGCGGATTGGACCGGTTGGAAACAGCTGACCGATACACTGGGCGATAAAATTCAGCTCGTCGGCGATGACCTTTTCGTGACCAATGTGGAATATCTCGAACGGGGCATCAAAGAAGGTGTCGGTAACAGTATTTTGGTTAAAGTGAACCAGATCGGTACGCTCTCCGAAACTTTGGACGCCTGTCAAATGGCGCATCGTGCGGGCTATACGACTGTGATTTCTCACCGCAGCGGCGAAACGGAAGACGCTACCATCGCCGATATCGCTGTAGCCATTAATGCGGGACAAATCAAGACCGGTTCTGCTTCGCGC
>JAAYJI010000159.1 GCA_012523015.1 Candidatus Hydrogenedentota bacterium | reverse complement strand
GCCGCCGCCGTGGCAGATCCCGGGCGCGGGGAACACAGCGCTCACGGCGCTGCCCGATGGGGAAGGGGTCCTCATTGGAATGGCAGACGGCGATATGTATACACTTTCAGAGGATGCTTCTCTCTTGTGGGAGGATCATGAAGGTTTTGGTGCCGTGCTCCATATGACGGTGCTGCCCGATGGGCCGGGGACAAAGGCGTATCGCTATGTGGCTGCGGATAGCAGCGGCGCGCTCCGTTGTCTAAAGGTGCGGCGCTATCTGCTGTCGCCGGCGCCTGCCCTTCTCGACGCCTTGTCGCCCCCGTAATAACAGGATCTATACTTCAGGCATAAGGGCTTGATGCTATATAAAAACTTCACCCGGGACAAGGGTTTTCGTGGTGATACAACCTAGTTAGGAAAGGATGTTTCTAATGAAGAAGATGGTGAATGTACGTGCCGTTGTCGCCTTGGCGTCTGTGTTGTTGGTGAGCGCCTTGGTCCTTGTCTGTCATGGGGCATGTGCCCAAAAGGCATCGGAAGAAAGCTATTACCCGGCGACTCCCGATCCCTTCGCGGGCAACTGGGAAGGCCGCTGGTCGGCCGAGGAAGATGTGGATCCCAACATAACCGCGCAGATCGTCGCTTTAGGCGGCAGCCGCTACCAGATCCGCATCGCCTCGCAAGTCTTCATGCGCGCGCCGGTAAAAGCGCTCATCGAAGCCA
Source organism: Candidatus Hydrogenedentota bacterium (assembly GCA_012523015.1). Classification (NCBI taxonomy): domain Bacteria; kingdom Pseudomonadati; phylum Candidatus Hydrogenedentota; species Candidatus Hydrogenedentota bacterium. The sequence goes on along the minus strand of JAAYJI010000159.1, from coordinate 4,887 downwards.
AAGCCAAGGGCGACGTGCTCGCCTTTGAGAGCGACGAAATCAAGGGCGAAGTGCGTGACGGACGCATCACGGGCGGACAGCCTTCCGGCCAAAAGACCTTTACCATGGAGCGCCTCTATGTGGTGTCGCCCACCATGGGCGCGGCCCCCGAAGCAGACGCGAAAGTCCTCTTCGACGGCAGCAATTTTGACGCGTGGGACGGTGCCGACGGCTGGGTACTCACCAAGGACAAGGCGATGATGGTCACGCCCGACGCCTCCGATCTCGTGTCCAAAGACAAGTTCGAAGATCTGCGCATGCACATCGAATTCCGCACACCCTTCATCCCCAAAGAGCGGGGCCAGTCCCGCGGCAACAGCGGCGTCTTCGTCCAAGACAAGTATGAAGTGCAAGTCCTCGACAGCTTCGGCCTCGAAGGCACCTACGATGAATGCGGCGCGCTCTATAAGGTCTCTGCGCCCCGCGTCAACGCCTGTCTGCCCCCCACAGAATGGCAGACTTACGACATCACCTTCCACGGTACCCGTTTCAATGACGACGGCTCCATCAAAGAGCATGCACGGATCACCGTCCTCCACAACGGAATCCTCATCCAGGACAATCAAGAACTGCTTATGGTCCCTGGGTGGAAAGAAGAGGAACGTCTCGAAGCGCCGCCCCAAGGCCCCGGCTCCATTATTCTTCAGTCCCACCGCAGCCATTATGTACAGTATCGGAATGTGTGGGTCATTGATTTAGCTGAAAACGCGGACTAAGGCTTCCCTGAGCCTTGTATGACTTGTTGTAGTCGTGGAGGTCTGCGAAAGGCCTCCACGGCTGCGCGCACAAGGCTACTGGGCCGCCCTGAGTTCCTCGGCGAGGGCGTGGATGCTGTCTTCGAGGCTGTAGGCGGGGGCATAGCCAAAGTGCTTGGCCGCCTTGTCGATGGACAAACGCCAGCGCAGCCCGTCGTCCTCATCGGGCGCGCCCGAGCGGAGCAGGGGCGACGTGGAGGCCAAGGCGCTGATGCAGCGCTGTGCCAGTTCAAGATTCGAGACAGGCACCCCGGAGCCGAGATTGAAGATACCCGTACAGGGGCAGTCCAAGAGGCGGATGATCCCGTCGGCAACATCCCGCACATCCACATAATCTTGCTGCCGTGCCCCTTCGCCATGGACGGTGATGGCTTCGTTCTGTAGGGCACGCTCCACAAAGATACGGAAGATCCGCTTATACTGCAGGCCCGGGCCGATGGGGGAGGAGATGCGCAGGGCAACGCGATGCCCCGTCAGCGATGCTGCCGCCGCCGGATCGAAGACAAGCCCTTCGCCCAAGGCCTTCGAACGCGCGTAAGCCGTGCCCGGCGCGAGGGGATCTTCTTCCGTCACCACCGCCCTTTGAGGGCGGCCCAAGAGACTCAGGCTCGAAATGAAGATAAAGGAGGCGGCGCCCAAGGCGTGCGCCCCTTCCAGCATCTTTCGCGTCCCTTCAACGTTGATCTTCATCACTTCGTCTGCATGATCATCACCCAATAAACAAGCGCCGGCGTGGACGATGGCGTCACAAGATCCCACCGCCTCTTGCAGACGGGCGGCCAAATCAGGCGCGCCCAGATCCAGCGACACCTGACGGATCGACTCAGGGAGCTGCTTATTGATGCGGCGGCTCATGCCCACTACTTCGTATTGTTGTTCCGCGAAGCGACGCGCGATTGCGCCGCCTACATGACCGCTGCTTCCTGTGACGAGTATACGCATTAGTGCATCCCATAGTTTTCAATATGGATTTGATCGGAGGCGGCGCTGATCTTGCCCGCTTCGGTCAAGCGGTCGCTGCACGCCCGATCCACATAGACTTCATTCCAATAGCGCAGTGCGACCCCTTCCGTGATACGCGGCAAGGCGGCAAGGGCTTCCTTCCGTAAAAAGTGCCGTATCACCGCTTCCGCCTCGTTATAGCCCAAGGTGGCGCGTATCGGTGTGGTGCCCGAGAAGCGGGGGTTAATCTCAAAGCAAACGGGCCCCCGCTCGGTCATGCGCAATTGGATGTTGCACGGCCCCGGACAGCCCAGCGCCGCCGCGATGCGCTCTGCCTCGTGCCGCACCTCGGGATAAGCGCCGGTCACCGCGCGGTAGGTGGTTCCTGCGTAGAGTTCCCGCCACATGACAATGCTGCCCCGGAGCCTGCCTTCCTCATCGCAAAAGCAGCCTGCCGTATATTCCTGATCGTCGCTGCCCAAATATTCCTCCACAATATACGCCGCCTTACGGGATACATAGGCAAGATCCTCTTCGTTCTCGATGAGGATAAGCCCTTGTGCGCCGCCTGCGGTGCGCGGCTTGCCCAAGAGCGGATAGCCGTAGGTAGCGACGAGCCGCGCCAGGGCGGCGGCATCTTCCGACGCCGCAAAATCAGGATAAGCGAAGCCCTGATCACGGAGCCATTGGCAGGTGAGCAGCTTATCGTCGCAGCGCTCCCAGATCTCCGGCGGACATACAAAGCACAGCGCTCCTGTCGCCTCTTCCACCTTTTCTTTCGCCTGCGCCAAAAAGCGCAACACGGGCTCGCAGCCGCTCAGGATAAGGTCTACCGATTCCTCCTTGCACAAGGCGATGAGCCGATCCATAAAGTCGGGATCCGTTGCATGGGGCAGGAGATAGCCAGTATCCACGGTATAGAGTCCCATCTGCAAGGCGTCTAAATCCGTTCCGATCACGCGGCAGGGCAGGGAAGAACGCTGCAGCGCCTTCAATATGCCCTGACTCACATTGCCGCCAACAGCAAGGACAAGAACGGTGATCTCTGGTGTTTTCACTGTGGTATATCCTTTATAAGGAGAAATAAGGTCACGTGCAATACGATCGCAGTTGAATTATAGCGAAAGCCTATTTGCAGACAAAAAGACAATGCCTAAGGACGGTTGTTTTTCGAAAATACCCCTTTACCGTGCGTTGTTATAGGGTTGATTTATGATCGTTTTTTGAAAACAAAAATATGTCCTACGACAAGAGGCCAATTGATTCCAAAACACGCAACGCCTACGCTGTTAACAAGAGATAAGACTCGTTGTATAAGGCCTGTGAATCCCCCTTCCTGTTGAATGGGAGCGGGACGAATTTCCAAAATTTCAAAGCCATGTTTTTCTGCGAGGAGCGTCATCCCTTTCGTAGAAAATAATACCGTATGCCATGGCGGTGAAAAAGTACTGTGCAGTTCGGGGAGGGGGAGAGAAGAAAGGCCTAAACGAAACAAGCGCCCGAAAAAAGAGGCAAAAGCGGCGGTCGGTTGAGTAGAGATAAATAAACCTTCCGATTTTAATAGACGTTGGGCTGCTTCAAAAAATAGCTTATGATTCACCAAATGCTCAAAAACATAAGACATCAGAATGGCATCATAGGATTCAGAATGCTCCAATTCGCTTATTTCATTGCGATAGATGGTGTAGCCCTTCGTCGCACAATAGTCCGCCATTTCAGCGGAGAGTTCTAAACCTTCCCCTTGGATATGGTGGCTTTGTAGACAATCAAGCAATCCCCCCCAACCTGGACCATATTCTAAAACTCGTTCCGGTTGACCATATTTCATAAGAAGCTGCACAAGTGCTTCAAATTGAGGCGACGCTGCTAAATTGCGTGTTTCAGGAGCAGCTTGACAATGCCCGACAGAGGCATACTCATCTTGGTAGGCTTTGTCTAGTTGAGATTTGTCGGGAAAGGGTACAAGCTGTAAGGTGGCACAGTCGGCGCAGCGATAATAGGCATAGTCTTTTCTTTTTCCGAAAAATCTAAGATGAACACCGGCACAAGCAACGCAAGATATATGAGGGGATTCAGTCATAATGTCTAAAAACTTTTGGCGCCACAAAAAATACTTATAAAAGGAGAGGTGTTTAAAAAGAAATAAGGCGAGCATGTCTTTCAACATTCTCGCCTTCATAGTATTGCATGGTTATTAAATAGTTAACAAGCCATTCGATCAATTTCCGGGAGGCAGCAAGTGCGCATAGGACATGGCATTACCAGCCGTGGCGACCATACCTTGAATATCAGTAGGTCCACCGACCCAGGAAATGGTGGCAGAGCCGTTCTTTTTCGTGTCCACATCACGGGGACGATCCGGAACAGCTACGCCTTCAGCACCTTCAAGTCCGCCCAATGCACCACCTTCTAATGTGCCGATAGGATCTATCGCTACAGGACGGAACGCAACAGATGCTTTCGGGCTGATGGAGAAGGTATTGTCCGGGAATTCAGGCCCCAGATTTTCACCGGTTTCACTAAAATAAGTGATTTCAGCAGTGAGCACGTCATCCGTATTGTTCTTCAGATAGATCAGGGTAACGGACTGTGCGCGTGGGAGGTCTGCTTTCGGCGGCCAGCCTACATCAGGCGGAGCATTGTCTGCGAACCACGGAATGGCAAGGGAGCTCGCATACGCAAGACCTGCCAACACAACCATGACGCTCATTACTAATCCAAGTTTCTTCATACTATGTCACCTCCTCTCGTTGTGAAAATTCTGCAGTCTATAGGGCAATTTGCCCAACGGTAATCTTACCGTCTACAGCCATTTTCAACTTCTGTTTGCGTCAGCATCCTTATCTGACGCTATCTAGTTTGTACCACAAACCGGTTTGAATGTCAAGCTTTATTTTCAATTATTTTTAAGGGTATAGTAAGTGTCGGTGTAGCAATAGGTTAGGGTGGATATAAAGGGCGTTGTTTTTTGGTGAGAGAAAGTTTTTTCTGTCTCGCTGAGTAAGAAAAAAGGATTTTTGGAGTAAAAAAGAGTCAAAAGGATTTATATGCTGGTTCCCAACTTTCCAGTTGGGAACCCAACCACATCCCCCGTGCTGGTCCTGCCTTCTGGTTCCCAACTTTCTAGTTGGGAACCCCATAACGTCCGGGC
>JAAYJI010000158.1 GCA_012523015.1 Candidatus Hydrogenedentota bacterium | reverse complement strand
CAGTAATACCTGTACTATAACAAAACATAGACTGCACAGCTGCCTGAGAGCTGCAGCAGTTCATGTGAACATGCAAGTACTGTTTTATTTCCTATTGCGACAGTACAGCAAAGACATCAGATAAAAGAACGCAAGGATCTTTCACAGGATAAGCCCTTATTTTTACAATATATGTTTGGTTTAATCAAGCGGCTGTACCTGCAAGTCGGCAATTTAACTAAGCGATTCTACGCCGAACACGATAGCCAAGAGCATACCGGTGATAACAAGAATGCTGAGCAATACATTACCCCAGTCGCGCAGGTCGAAGGAGTCGCAGGCAGTTGGACAATCGCCATCAGATACGATCAGGCTTACAGGACCGGGTTCCGTCAGAATAGTCCCTGCTCCGGGGCTCTGTTTTATAATGGCGTCTTCAGGAATCGTGTCGCTGCATTTATAAGAGACTGTACCGAGACTGAGCCCTGCCGCTTCAATTTGTTTCTGTGCCGTTTCCAGATTTTGCAGCACCACATTGGGAACGGTAAAGCCGGCGGTCACGCCTTCTTCGCCTTCTGCGGGTACTTCTTCACCCTCTTCTTCACCCTCTTCTTCTCCTCCTTCCGCCTCGCCATCCTCATCACCACCTATTTCTTCTCCCTCTTCTTCTCCTTCCTCCCCGTCGTCGCCCCCGTTGAGTTCATCATCTTCTGCATCATTATTAGATTTTAAGGCGAACAGCGCTGTTACGGAAAGAGCCGTTTTGACATTCTTATCCTGACGCGGATTATCCGTATTGCCGTCATCCCAAAGTACAAAGAGATGCCCCGTGTTTGCCTCAGCAGCAACAGGAGCGCTGTTGCCGCCATGATTAATAATTTGTGTGGTTTTCCCCAGAAGCGAGCCGCCGGTGCCGGCATGATAGCTCAGGACATAGGTGTTCACTACAAAATGGGCCGTAACATCAATATTTTCGGTCACCCCTTTATCGGCTCTCGGGTTATCTTTAACTCCGTCGCTCCAAGCATCAAAATGGAATCCCTCATTAGCGACTGCATTCACTTCAACACCATCTTTGTTATGATTCACGTGCTGCGTGACCTCTCCGAAAATACGGCCTCCGCCGCCGGCGCTATAGGATAAGGTATAGCTGTTAATATCAAAGTAGGCGGTGAAAGTTTCGGAAGCGGTCACGTCAGTATCCCGCCGCGGATTATCAATACTTCCATCGCTCCACCCTGTAAAATGATAGCCGTCATCGGGAATTGCTGTGACAGGGCTGCCGCTTCCGCCGGCGTCAATGTATTGGGCGCTTGCTCCGGAGATGCTTCCGTGATCATCAGCTGCATAGACCAATGCAAAAGAAGCGGTTTCAGAAGCGGAGGCTTCGTTGAGGATAAGTCCCCAACCCATAAAGGTCACCGCGGCGATGAAGATAAGGATGAAGCAAGCGTGTTTATTGTTGTTGCAGCGCGTAGGCATGAAATCGCTCCTTTTCTAATTTCGTTGAGGAGGGCGCCGCCGGAGTCGCGGTTTTGTTCCTCATCTTAAGTAGTATCTTCAGGCGCTCGGTTTGGGAACGCCCATGATTTTATTATCATAAAAGTCTATGGTATCGCTTCTCAAAAAAGACAGGGATTATTTGATATTTCTAAACCCTGACTCTTGGAATGACAGGGAAGAGAAGAGACAGATTCAACTTCCTTCCATAATGATGCTTCATCGGATCAAATAGTTCCCAAATCATCGAAAATAATTTTGTCGGCAGTCACCTAAACAATTCAACTATTTGGAGAACCGAAAGAAGGGCTATTTGGAATTTTGTATCCTCAATAAACGTCGTTAATCATATTCGGTTAAAAGTTCGTTTTCAGACTCTTTCGCTCGATAGGAAGTATTCAGTGTATCAAAGGTGACGCGCCTGTCCGGGTTAAGTCCCAGTTCTAATTCTTCTTTCCCTGATTCGTATTCTTCTACCGAAATATTTCCAATTACCGAAACGCGCAACCGTGTTCCTGCACTAATGAAGGAGATGCCGGTTCCCTGTGCCAAAGTTTCAGGTGATTCAAAGGATTTCCATTTTTTGGCGGCGCGACCGCCTGACCACATGGTGATAACATAGACCGTTTTCATGAAACAATTCCTTGTGAAACTTGGAGCGATTCCAAGGCTGCCTCAATAACCATTGCCGGTGAAATATCGCGCATACACTGATGGTGTCCAAGCGGACAAATCGGCTTCTGGCAGGGGCTGCATGGAATGTCCAAACGGATAACTTTCCCTTTTTCGTAGGGCCCGTTGGTATATAGTGGGGAAGTGGGCCCCATAATGCAGATGACGGGTTTATGGAAAGCGATTGCTATATGTCTGGGCCCGCTGTCATTGCAAATGAGCAGATCGGCAAGGGCAATGGCAGATTTGAGCGCTGCAATGCCCGGAAGCCCCGCCGGCAGTTCTAAAAATGATGTTTTGGCGTGGGCGATCACTTCTGCGCGAATTTTTTCTTCCCCGGGACCGGTTAACAAAACAATACGTGCACCGGTCTGTTCCGCCAATGCGTCGGCTGTCTCAGCGAAAGCTTCAGGCATCCAGCGTTTGCTCGGACCGAAGGCCGCGCCGGGCGCAATAGCGATGAGCGCGCCCTCACCTGCCAACGCTGCCGACACGGTATCGTGTACAGAAGGATTTAGTGCCAATTCCAGACCTTTACCGTCATCTTCGCAACCCACCAAACGTACCAGATCCAAGTATTCATCTACCATATAAATGGGCGTGATATGACCGTCTTCCATGGGCGGCATCAAGCTTTTGGTCAGCAAGGGGGAGCGCCCGTCGCGGGCGTAGCCGATGCGGTTCTTGCTTCGGACAAACCAAGCCAGCAATGCAGATCGGAAGGAATGGGGAAAGACGACACAGAGATCGCTTCCGGCGTGGTTTAATTGTTTTCCCATGCTCATCAGCGGCAAGAGGGAGGATTTTGGCAACAAGGGGAAAAGCCCGTCAATCCACGGCAGATCCTCGAGCAGATCACGGCAGGACGGATTGGCTGCTACGGTTAATTGCGCCTCCGAGAATTGCCTGCGCAAGGCGCGCAATGCCGGGGTACACATGGCTGTATCTCCCAGCCAATTAGGAGCAAGAGCCAGCACCGATTTAACTGCTTCGGGAGGAATCATCAAATTACTGATCCGTTTCAGGGTTGAAATTTTCATCAGACCGCGCTGTTGATTCCGTGGCAGTACTGCAATTTACAGCATCGGGCGCGGACAAAAGTGTATTCTGTACAAGCGGGTCCGACGGGTCACTATGGCGCTCGTTTGCAGCCGCGTCGCACACTGTTTCATTACCGACCGAAGTCTCAGACCTTTTTTGATCTTCTTCGAGCCCTTGGTTTTTTGAGCGCGCCTCCGCCTCAACCCGTGCCACAGCGAGTGCGAGGGCTTCTGCCTCTGCCTCTTCTTTCGCCTTGATCTTGGCTTGAATTTCTGCTTGACGCGCCTCTTCTACCAAAGGCCGCCAAGTCTCTTCGGTCTGTTCTAAATAGGCCATTAAACCAAAGGAGACACATTCTCGATTGTATTGATTTTCACTTTCAAAGGTAGTGCGCCACGTGCCCCGTTGCATGATTCCATAGAAAGAAGGTTTTTGCCGCAAATACTTTTTTACAGCGGTATCAATATCTCCTTTTCCGTATTGCCATACGAAATCTGCCGGGGAAGTGGTGCTTCCATATGTTTCCCAAAAGGTTACTATATCCATGACATTATTGTAGCAAATGGAGAAGATTATTTCAGCATAGGATAAGCCTGTCTCGATGTGTCGCCCACAGTCTTCTATAAAGTGAAGTTTCACGTGACGTTTAAGAATCGAAAACTCTTTCCGGTGTGGCAGCACTTTTATTTTCAAAATGGAGCGCTGCCAACAGCATGACCGCCGCGATAGTTTGGTATAAGACGGAATAATGTGGCATACTTTTGCGAAGTGCAGTGGCGGATACCCTAAAACAATAACGGATCAACTATTTGGATGGAGTCCCAACGGGGATGACAGAATTAAAAGATACTCATAGCACAGAAGCATGTGATGCGCAATTAAAAAAAGACAATCGGCGCAAAATAATCCGTTTTGTCAGTGTTTTTGCTGTGACAACCCTAACCTTATTAATTGTTTACCGATACTCGATCGCAACACGGGCCAACGACTGGTACCTCTACACCGCTGCCAACCATACAGCCTTTGTTTTGGAT
>JAAYJI010000157.1 GCA_012523015.1 Candidatus Hydrogenedentota bacterium | reverse complement strand
GTCGACGGTTCGATTCCGTCCCTTGGCACCATTTTTTTTCATCATAAAGCCCCTGTTTGCAAGGGATTATAGACTTATTTTCTCCCGCCTCCGCCCCCGCATCCAAACTGCTCATAGTGCCAATATGCGACTCGAAATGACCCGAAAAGTCGGTAGTCGATGAGCAATCTGATGAGCCATGAAGAACGTGCTTGGAACCGTGTTTAACGCACCCATTTTCCTGGTTCCCCGAGCATGCCGTTCATCCTATGTCCCTCCCGTCATCCCGCCCATAGCGCTGTCTTTTGGGCGCGATACATCTCGCCCCTACAACTGTTACATCAAACCTGCGGCCAAGATATTTAGAGACCCGCGGAGTGCGCGAACTCTTGTACACTCCGCGGGGAGACTCTTGCGTATCTTTCCTTCTGTTGCCGGTCTTTTCGTCCATAGCGGGAGGTTTTGGCAGTCTATTGTCGGGAGTTTTGGCTGTGATCTACTCCGACAAAAGTTCCGCTAAACCCGTCAGGGAAAAAGCCAAAATCTGCATTTTCCTCTACATTCCGCGCTATTTTGGGGGTGTTTTAAGCCAACATGGGGGTTTTGTCGGTTTTGTCGGTTCATTTCAGGGTCCCTTGTTTCCCATGCTTGCAAAAAGCCTTTCAGCCCATTCACTCCCGGTTCACATGCCTGTACATTGGATGGATTACATAACTGGTGCTGGGCCGGCCGCCTGTGGCTTTCTTTTCAGTTATCTCGCGCAAATGACCGGTCTCTATTAATTCGTTTACAGCCGACTTGGCCGCCTCTTTTGTAGAGAGCTGACCCCACTCTTTTCTATAGAGGTCGCGGAGCGAGAATTTTTCCGTCAAGTCGCCCGCTTTAATATGACGCAGCAGTTCAAGAGGCGCTTCATCATGTTCCGGTTTAAAGGCGTCCATATATAAACGGCGTGCGTGCCCTTCTGCGTATGCTGCCCACGCGGCAGCGCGCAAAAATGCGGCTTCCGATACGGGGCCTTGGTGCCCGTCGGCAACACGACAGATCAACGAGAGGGCAGGAACCAATTTGCTAAACTTGGCTAAATGAGACTCCATCGCCGGATGATCATATCCTGTGCGGCAGCGCCTGACCAGTTCCGTGTACCATGATTCAAAACGGCCTTGCGCCTCATCGTTGTAGCGCAGGAACGGCAAGCTGTCCGGGTAGACCGTCGCGCCGATGCCTTGTAAATCTATGGTGTCGCAAATACGAAAGGCTTGTTCCGCGGCTTTGGCCGCCTCTTCGTCTCGCGGCCGGTCCACATAGTCAAAGGAATAAATTTTCTTGGGGTATGCGATCAGGCTGAACCGCTGCATCAGACCGTCAGCACCTGTCCCGTTACTAAAAGCCTCCTTCACATATTCGCTCATCCCTCCGGGCGTTGTACAGCCCAAGACAGACAAACAAATCCCTTCGATAGCGATGCTGCCCCGTCCGATACGATCCACCAGAAAACGGCCATCCCCTTCCCATCCTTCCAAAATATAGGCGCGGCTGCTTTCCTGTCCCGGTTTATCCAGACTTTTGAGAAAGCCGCCCAACTCGTCGCGCAGCATGGAAATGCCCCGCGGATTTTCCCGTTGCAGTTCCTGCAATTTCTCGACCGTCACATCTTGGGTGTAGCTGCGCCGACGGGTAGGCGCTTCCGGCGCTTCCGGTCTGGACTGCACCATCAGTTTCCGCTCTGCCTTGGTACAGGTTTTTTTCATATCCCGTGTGAAGGCTTCAAGCTCGCCTTCGTAGAGGCACATTTCCCGTGCATACACTTCTTGTTCCGCCGTGTGCGCCGCCACGCTTTCCCGGTCAAGCATATCTAAGAAGCGGCGTGCCTCCTTCAAACAAGGACTTTTCATCATGGCGGGCACCCCGATAATGGCGCCCCAAATATTCGGTCTGACGGGCCAATCGTCCAGGGACGTTGCCCGTATACATAACTGACGCCGGATCAAACTGCCTAACATGAACAGCGCACTGACCGCCATGTAATCAACCGGCGCTTGCATGCGCTCTGCCGCATCGAAACACCAGGGCGCGATGCTGTCGGGCAGCATCTCTCTCTGTACTTCGGGAACTTCAACAGCGGCAGCCGCAAAGGCTTTCGGTTCCGGCCAAGTCAACCCTTCAACGACGGAGACGGGCACAGGCCGGCCATGGTCTTTGACGGCTGCTTTTAAATCTTCGACACTGTGCTGCTCCAGGAAGTCAACTACATCTCCTTTCTCAGGCAAGTCCGGCAAGGGGCAAATGAGCACTTCCCGCTGCCCGGCTAAAGCAGCCAATTGTTCTGTAACGTCTTTTGCGAAGCCCCGTCCCGCCTTGTCGTTGTCGGGCAGAAGGATAATCTGTCGAAACTTGGCGAGACCGCTCCAATCACTTTTCCCCGCTGCCTTCGCGCCGCCTTTACTGGTTGTCGCCAACAGCCCGACAGACTCCAAGGCATGAACACATTTTTCGCCTTCCACTACGTAGACTGTCGTCTCTGCTGAAGCCGCCTCTAAGCATTCGCTGCGGTACAAGGGGTGCGGTCCCACGAGACCCGTCGGCATTACTTTGAAAAACTTCGTGCCGTCCTCACGATCGCGCCGCGTCACGGTGCAGTAGACGCTTCCATCGCCGTGACAATAGCGGTAGCTTTCCCATTTCGGAGAGCGCTTCTCAGCGGGAATCTTGTCAGAACCGGGAACCGACAATGAACCGACAGCACTGACAGAACCCTCTTCTGCAGAAGTGTTTTTCGAGCTCAGCTCGGGCAACGCGTCGTCTAAACTGCTATTTTCGCTTGTATCAAGGTCTTCATCTACAAATGCACCCTCCACACCGGGGCTATTCGTGCGAACGCGCAGACGAAGCTCAGGTTTTTTCGGAAAGGTGCCCGGAAGTGAACCGACAGAACCGACAAAACGTCCTGCACGGTGATTTTGACGCGAAAACGACGGCGAAGCAGCGGCGCGCCTCGGAGGCGGAGGCGGAGGCGACCACAAAGCGCCGTCGGCTTTGCTCGGTCTTGGCGGGGTCGGAGGTGAAACGTGATTAGGAGGAATGCCCGCTCTTTCTTCTAAGGCTTCGAGGGCTTCTTTAAAGCCGCAGGTGTAGCGCGCTTGGTAGAAGGCGATAATGTCGCCCCCTGCCGCGGCACAGCTGAAGCAGCGATAAGCGCCCGAGTCCAAATTAACGGAGAAACTGCCCGGGCGCGTGTCGTTGTGGAAGGGACACAAACCTGTATTGACCCAGCTCTTCTCGGTTTTAGGGGTGAAGCGGTCAATCTCATCCCCGTAAAAAGACGCCGCTGACAACAATGACTTTACATACTCGATACGTCTTTCCCAGTGCAAATCGCTCCAACGCATAGCCAATCTCCTCTGTTCTTTTCCCCACAAGGGGAGCCTTCACCTGCTGTTTCGAATCCGATGGGCAACCCAAACCGCCCATCGTGAACAGCTTCTACTTATATAGGCACGGCTTTAGCATAAAAGGAGCGTAGTGTTGATGCTTAGTATCACTTTTACAATAGCTTAGAATGATTTTTATCCATTTTTTCTGTTATATACGAGTATACCCATAAGTTTACCCATATATGAACAGGAAAAAAATATTTTTGTAGGGGAAAAAGAGGCACTTTAAGTGTTACTATTCAAGGGTTTAAAAAAGAAGTGAGTAGACCCGAAAGGACTAGAAAAGCAAGGATTCTTTCCACAGCCCTAAACAAGAGATGGTATTAAAGACATGCGTCGCCGATTACACGATGGACAGGGTGGACGGGGTGGGCGGGAGCGTGCTAAAGTTCGTACACTCCGGAGCGCCGAGATGAGAACCCGAACCAAGGTGCAGCATGCTGCGCCTTAATGACAAAAACGACCGGGCGCGCGGACGTCGGCACGGGGTCCGGCGGCTCAGTTCCCATAAATAGGGAAGAAATAGTGTGGAATTTTCATAAATAAACGAATGCTGCGGGAAAAACGTTGTATTTGGTAAATATTTTTGCATTTATATATGTTATCTCTATAGTAATACGTTATAATGTATCCGCTGAATCCCTCAAATAACGATTGGTTTAATTGCCTATGATTTTGGCAACACACCGAAAACAAAGGAAAAGATCCATGCCCAGAAGCAAGTTCGTGCCCAAAGCCCACATTTTAGATTTGTTGTCCATCATAAATCCGACGAGCAATATCGCGGTTTATGTTCAACTTGAAAATCTGATTCATTTCGGAATCGTATCCGGTAAGTTGGTTACAGGGGATCAACTGCCGCCCGCCCGAGATCTCGCTGATCGTTTGGGCATCAATATGAATACCGTATCGAAAGCCTACCGTGATCTTGTCGTATTGGGTCTGTTGGGCACGAAGCGCGGTCAGGGGGTGTTCATCAAAGATGATGTGCTGGAAAAGTGCCGCTTCTTCGTCCAAGAAATTGTAGTGCAACACATCTTCGAAGCGGCGGCAGAAGCCAAATTGGCGGGCTACGACAAAGAATTGTTAAAAGAGATGATCGACAAGATCTATGCGCAGCAGGTCTATCCCTACGGCAGCATTCCCCGGGATATTTTCCCTAAAGCATAAGTGTCCCCCCCCATCCAAACGAAGATACCATGGCTTTACCAACGATCAACCGGCAGTACCTTCATCCGGCCTGGATACAAAACCCTTCCCTGCAACCCGATACCCGGGATTTAGTGCAGGTCTTTTCCCTGCGCCTTGATCACTTCAATGATAAGGAGGCGGCTCGGCTCCTGTCCGCACAGTGGGGGCGCTATGCTGGTTGCTTGGACGGCAACGAAAAGTTTCAACGGCAGCAATTGGCCGCCCTTTCTCTTCGCTATTTTGTGGTGAGCCGACTCTTAGGGGCAGCCGTTGAAGACGTCGCCTTCCATGATGGCCGGGGAAAGAAATTAGAATTGGCACGTCCCGCAGTGACGCCGCCCCTATACCTCAGCCAAAGCCACACGGACCGCTATCTCATGCTTGCTGTCTCCCCCATCCCCTGCGGCGTGGACGTCGAAAGCCTGCGCCGACCGGCCAGCTATCCTCACCTCCTTGAAAAAGCCTTTCCCCCGGCTTGGCGCGCAGACATAGACGCGCTGCCGCCGGAGTCAGAAGAGGCGGCGCAACGTTTCACCGCTTATTGGACTGCCTTGGAAGCTTGGTATAAACTAAGGGGCACCGGTTCATTCCCTTCCTTTTTGCGGTCCGTCCGTGACGTAGACAGGACAGCGCAACAAGATCCTGCTTGGGAGGAGACGCGTCTCTATCCTGTGCAGGTTGACCGCGACTATTGGGCGTGCCTTGCGCTGGTTTCAAAAAGCGTGTCCATTCAGTTCTGCCGCGTCGAGAGCACGGCGATTCCGGGCTAAGCGAAAAAGTGCGCCCGATTCGGTATAGGGCGATGCCCCGGTATATAAGGAGTAGTTTACTATGCGGGTTGTATTACAACGGGTTTCTTCTGCCGCCGTGCGCGTTGATGATGCAGTGGTCGGTGAAATCGGGCCGGGCCTTGTGGCGCTTATCGGTGTAGACACGGAGGACGTGGAGGCTGACGCGGCGTATATGGCGGAAAAGATCGCCCATATCCGTTTGTTTCGCGATGACGAAGGGCGCATGAACCGTTCCGTCTTGGAGGTGGGCGGCAGCATCTTGGCGATTTCGCAATTCACCTTGCATGGTGATTGCCGCCGCGGCAGGCGACCATCTTTTGTGGCGGCAGCGGCGCCGGAGACAGCGGTTCCCCTCTATGAATCGGTGATGAATCGGCTGCGCAAGGACTACGGGCTTCCTGTGGCTGCGGGCATCTTTGGCGCCCACATGGAGCTCAGCTTGGTGAACGACGGGCCCGTGACGATCCTGTTGGACTCGCGTAAATGCTTTTGACGACGAGCGCACGGCCGGGCCGCGGACTGCATGAGCGCTCATAGCATGCTGGCGGAGAGGGTGGGATTCGAACCCACGGTACGGTAAACCGCACAACGGCTTTCGAGGCCGCCGCCTTCAACCACTCGGCCACCTCTCCGGTGAAAGGCAATTGTATCAAATCTGTTCTTGTTCTTCCAGTGGCAGGGCATAAAAGTTTTATTGTTGATGAGGAAGGCGTATAATAGGGCGTGACTCACCCACGCATCTGTTGCCAAGCGTGATCTTTCCCCCCGGACTTGCGCAGGATGCATGTTTCAATGATTAACCCAAAGTCCTGTATACGGACAACATAAAAGGAGACGCCCATGACTGCAAATCGTGTTTTCAATTTTTCTGCGGGACCCGCCACGCTCCCTCTTCCCGTCATGGAACAGGTACAGGCGGAATTACTTTCGTACCCCGGCGCCGGCGCGTCGATCATGGAAATCAGCCATCGTTCCAAGGCTTTCCAAAATGTGCTGGACGAAGCGAAATCGAATTTCCAAAAGTTGCTCGGCTTTGAAGGGGATTCCTATAAGGTGCTCTTCACGCCGGGCGGCGCAACCATGCAGTTTTCCATGTTGGCGATGAACTATTTAAACGGCGGCACAGCAGACTATATCAATGTCGGTTCTTGGGCTTCGAAAGCCATTAAAGAAGCAAGCCGTTTCGGTACGGCGCGCACGGCTTGGAGCGGCAAAGAAGCCAATTTTAACCGTATCCCCGCCGATAGTGAATTGGATTTGGATCCCAATGCCGCCTATGTGCATTTCACCTCCAATGAAACCATTCAAGGTATCCAGTTTACGAAGGAACCGGAAGTGCAGGGCAAAGCACTGTTTTGTGATGCCTCCTCTGATTTCCTGTGCCGGCCGACTGACATTAACAAGTATGCGCTGCTCTATGCGGGCGCACAAAAGAACATTGGTCCTTCGGGAACGGCAGTCGTCATCATCCGCAAAGACCTGTTGGAGCATGTTCCCGAAAACCTGCCGCCTCTCCTTGATTATAAGATCTTGGCGGACAACGATTCGCTGTACAACACGCCGTCCACCTTCTCCATTTATGTGATCTCTTTGGTGACGCGGTGGCTGATCGAAGACATAGGCGGATTGGAAAAGATGCACGCCGTCAACCAAGCGAAGGCGAAGCTGCTCTATGATACCATCGACGGCAGCGGCGGCTTTTACCGAGGCCATTCCCTGCCTGAATGCCGGTCCTTGATGAACGTGACCTTCCGCGTGGGTACGGAAGAACAGGAGAAGCTTTTCTTGACGCAAGCGACGGATGCGGGTTTGGCCGCGCTGAAGGGACATCGTTCCGTGGGCGGCTGCCGTGCCTCCATCTACAATGCCATGCCCATGGAAGGGGTGGCTGCCCTGTGCGATTTCATGGTTGAATTCCAGCGCGTAAACGGCTAATATAACGTCGCTGCTGTAAGCAGCATTATAGGTTGAATCCATAGCAGGCGCCGAAACCGACGGTACAAGTTCGCCCGGTTTCGACGCCTTTTCTTTGTGCGCGGAAAAGAAAAAGAAAGCACGTTTTTCCGCTTCTTATAAAGTGGCATGAGCCCTTTAAAAACAGGTAAGATGGATATTCTGTGCGGCCGGAAGTTCGATCGCGCAGAGGAGACTGTGGAAGCCCCAAAGAAAGAGGAGCCCTTGAGATGAACCTAAGACAATGTATGCTTGTTGTATTGTGCATGGCGCTTGTGAGCGCGTACGGCGTCGCCGCCAATAATCCCATGGCCGATCTATGCCGTCTGAAAGATGCGGATACCCGTTCGATCAGCCCGGAAAACTTTACGGGTGAGAAAGGGAAAGGCGGTATGGCAACCCTCGAGACAGGAAGTGCCGCCCATGCCGCCCGCGAATTGGGTGTCGGCTGGAAAGTCAACCCCTATATCGTGATGGAGGCCAAGGAAACCTTTACCTTGGGTGAAGTGGAAGGAATGGGCGTGATCAACCATATTTGGATGACGCCTGTGGGCGATTATCGGCAGTTGATCTTCCGCTTCTATTGGGATGGTGAGGAGTCGCCGTCGGTGGAGGTGCCCGTGGGCGATTTCTTCGCGTCCGGCTGGGGCATGAACAATGAGCCGCGCATCACGTCGCTGCCCATTTGTGTGAATCCGCGGAGCGGCCTGAATTGTTACTGGCAAATGCCTTTCCGTAAAGGCTTCAAAGTCACCATGGAAAACATGACGGATAAACAGGCCGTTATTTATTATCAAATCGATTATTCACTGGAGCAGGTGTCCGACGACACGCCCTATTTCCATGCCCAATTCAGACGGGTCAATCCGCTGCCCTATAAAGAAGTGTTTACCGTCGTGGACGGGATCCAAGGGAACGGCCATTACGTGGGTACTTATGTGGCCCATGGCGCCAATAGCCCGGGCTGGAGGGGCGAAGGCGAAATCAAATTCTTCATCGACGGTGATACGGAATACCCGACCATTTGCGGCACCGGCGAAGAGGATTATTTCTGCGGCTCTTATTGCTATTCAGAAAAAGAGAAACGGGGCCGCTATACCTATGAAGAATTCAGCACCGCTTACGCAGGCTTTTATCATGTACCCTTTAAAGGCGATCAGCGTCGGGTCGGACAATACCGTTGGCACATCACCGATCCGATCCGTTTCAAACAAGATCTGCGCATTACGCTGCAAAGCCTGGGATGGCAGAGTGAGAACCGTTACCTGCCGCTGCAGGACGATTTGGCGGCCGTGTCCTACTGGTACCAGACGGAACCACACAATCCTTTCCCCGCCCTGCCGGAGATTAAAGATCTGGTCATTTCGGAGTGAGGAGACGGGAGGTCATAGCCCCCCCCCACGTAGTAATCAATTCAATCCAACAGAAACGATAGATACAGGAGATTATGATGAAGAATACAGCAACTTGTTTTTTAGCAATAGCCTTGGTTTTGACGCTCTCCTCTACCTTGGCAGCAGCGAATCCCATGGCAGGTCTGTGCACGATTCGAGACACAGACAGCCGTTCGATCAGCCCGGAAAACTTTACGGGAGAAAAAGGTAAAGGCGGTATGGCAACCCTTGAGGAAGGGACAGCAGCGCACAACGCGCGCGAGCTGGGCGTAGGCTGGAAGGTGAATCCCTATGTGAACATTGAAGCGGGCGAAACCTTTGTCCTCGCCGATACGCAAGGGATGGGAACGATCAATCATATTTGGATGACACCCACGGGAGAATATCGGACGACGATTCTGCGCTTCTACTGGGACGGTGAAGAGACGCCGTCGGTGGAAGTGCCTGTGGGCGATTTCTTCGCAGCAGGCTGGGGCATGGGCAATGAACCGCGCATCGACTCCCTCGCCGTGTGTGTGAATCCCCGTAGCGGCTTCAACTGCTACTGGCAGATGCCTTTCCGCAAAGGTTTCAAAATTACCTTAGAGAATATAGGCGAGACAAAAGCACGCGCCTTCTATCAGATTGACTATACCTTGGAAGAAGTCCCCGAAGATGCGCCTTATTTCCACGCCCAGTTTCGACGGGTCAACCCCCTGCCCCATAAAGAAGTCTTTACCATTGTAGACGGGATCCAAGGCAATGGCTAGTATGTGGGCACCTATCACGCCTACGGCGCCAATAGCCTGGGTTGGTGGGGCGAAGGCGAAATCAAGTTTTTCATTGACGACGATACGGAATTCCCCACCACTCGCGGCACCGGCAAAGACGATTACTTCTGCGGTTCCTACGGCTACAATGAGATTAAACAAGATGGCAAATACGTCTATGAAAGCTTCTCATCGCCCTATGCAGGCTTTCACCATATCCCCTTCGACGGCGAACAACGGCGCTTTGGACAGTATCGTTGGC